>QMSN01000119.1 GCA_003650865.1 Thermoprotei archaeon | reverse complement strand
TATTAGTTGTAGGAGCTCAAAGAACCTCTTGTCTTGAGGAGGCGAGCACGACTGAACTGCTACCACCACATCGCCTTTGACCTCACCCTCTATCCTAATGTAGGACTCACCATCGGGGAACACCCTGTAGTTAACCTTAGCTCTAGGAAGGGACATTAACTGAGCCAGCCTCTCTGACAGAACGGGTGATGCTGGCCCCGGAACTATTAGCGCCACAAGTAAACCCTCCGAAACCCTTTATCTGGCATAAAGGAGAAAAATGTTTTCTCCTAAGAGAGGCTGTGGAGGGCAACTATTTGAGAGGAAGTATTGAGGTGAGGATCGGGGGGCTCGTGGATCTATCAACCGTTGACTGGCCATCTAAGCTTTGCAGCGTAGTCTTCTTTTCAGGGTGCAACTTTAGGTGCCCGTTCTGCCAGAACGCTAAGCTCATAGATCCCAGCTACGGCAAACTCATGAGCGTAAGCGACTTAGTGAAGCTGGTTGAGAGAGGGAAGCCCCTAATTGAAGGTGTTGTCATAACTGGAGGGGAATGCACGTTACAGCTTGAAGGTCTTGTTGAGCTTTGCAGAGCTCTGAAGGAGAGGGGTCTTGGAGTGGGGATAGATACCAACGGCTCCAACCCTAAAGCAATAGAGAGACTACTTGAGGAGAAAGTTGTGGATAGAGTTGCCATAGACGTTAAGGCGCCGCTAAAACCCGAAGTCTACGAGAGGGTTGTGGGCTTGCCGGGTCACGGCAACGAAGTCGTGACAGCCCTTGAGAGGTCCTTGGACGCCTTATTGAGGTCACCCATCGAGGTTGAAGTTAGAACTCTCATCGTGCCAGGCCTTGTAGATCAACCCGAACAAGTAAAGGAGGTGGCTAAGAGAGTTAAGGGATGCACGAGGCTGGTGCTACAGCAGTTTAGGCCGGAAGCCGAGCTGCTTGACCCTTCATTTAAATCCATTAAGGCGCCAGAGAGGGTATTGCTCCTAGCTCTAGCTAAGGTGGCCCTGAGGGAGGGGATCGAGAATGTGTGTATTAGGACTAAGGAGGGGGGACTAGAGAGGGTTAGGAGGGTTAGTGCGTGAAGAAGTTGATAGTGTGCTTAACAGGGATGCCCGGCTCCGGTAAAACCGTGGTCTCTGAAGTGGCTAGAGAGATGGGGTTGAAGGTTTACTCTATGGGTGACGCCGTTAGAAAGGAGGTTCTGCGTAGAGAAAGCGTCCTGGACTGGAGAAGCGTTAGGAAGACCATGTTTAAGCTCAGAGAGGAAGAGGGGCCTAGAGCTGTGGCCAAGCTAGTCGTTAAGGAGATGAGGGGAGATGAATGGAGTATAGCGGTCGTAGAGGGTGTTAGGAGTCTAGATGAAGTTGAGGAGTTCAAGTCGATGGGCGACGTCATCGTGTTAGCGGTTCACAGCTCTCCACGAGATAGGTACGTAAGGATGAGGGCGAGAGGGAGGGAAGGCGACCCTAAAAGTCTCGAGGAGCTTAGGAGGAGAGATCTAGATGAGTTATCCCTCGGCCTTGGGAACGTGATCGCATTGGCTGACTACGTTATAGTCAACGACTCCAGCCTTGAAGACCTAAGGTCTAGGGCTAGACACGTCATCGAACGGATAGTGGGAGGGCTTACACGTGAAGATAAGAGTTGAGGCTGAGGTTAGGCCTACTGAGGATGAGGATAAAGTTAAGGCTGCTGTTTTAAATATCATA
This sequence comes from Thermoprotei archaeon, assembly GCA_003650865.1. GTDB lineage: Archaea > Thermoproteota > Methanomethylicia > Nezhaarchaeales > WYZ-LMO8 > QMSN01. The sequence goes on along the minus strand of QMSN01000119.1, from coordinate 2,472 downwards.
ACACCCTCCAACATCACCTTCGAGGAGAGAGAAGGGAGAAGGCTGTTAATAGCTGAGGCGAGCAGCCCTGAAGCATTGGAAAAGCTGAGGTGGAGACTGAGGTTAAGGCAGATACTGGATACCGCTAGGGCCGTGATGTCAAGCTCATCAAGTGGGGATAGAGTGATCTTCTACCTACACAAGCAGGCGGCCTTTATGGGCGTAGTCACGTTCTGCACATTTGAGGAGGAGTCCCCTCTTGGAGCCATAAAGGTCGAGATATCGGGTGCTAACGCTGACGACGTGATAGACTGGCTCGCACCACCAACCTTTAAGGGCAAACCCATATTCGAAAGAGAGCCTCCGAGGTGAACTGCCATTAAGCTCTACGTGTCGACACTAGCTGGGGTGCTCAAGCCGCTGATGGGCTTCGTGGAGAAGCTCGTCAAGCTGGGCTTCAGAAACATAGAGATAATAGACGACTGGAGGCATAGGCTGAGCGACGTTAAGGTGGAGAAGCTTCTTGCCCTTAAGGACTCTTGGGGCTTGAGCTTCGTAGTTCACGCCCCATTCGACGGCATCAATATCTCGACGCCCCAGTTTGCGCTTAGGAGAACTTCGCTGAAGCTCATAAAGAAGTCCCTTTACAACGCTTATAGGCTTGACGCAAAGGTCTTAGTGCTGCACTCAGGTTTTCACTCGCCAATAGACTTCTTGAAACCTGACACGACGTGGAGGATACTCATCAAGGTCCTCAAGGAGCTTGATAGAGTGGCAGGCGACTTGGGGGTTCACGTGGGAATTGAGAACATGCCGGCCAACACCTTCGCTTTACTATACACTCATCAAGACGCTTTGAGAGTCTTCAAGGACCTAGGGTCGTCGGACAACATAGGGTTGACACTCGACGTAGGACACTCCAACACCATAAGTAGATGTGAGGTCTTCAAGTTCATGGAGGAGCTCGGCGACCGCATAATTCACGTTCATATACACGATAATAAGGGGGAAGAGGATGAGCACCTCCCCCTCGGCGAAGGATGCATAGAGTGGAGGGACGTGTTAAAGGGGCTTGGAGAGTTGAGGCTTGTGGGAGGACTAACAGTTGAGGCTACGAGGCTTGCCGATGCCCTGAAGAGCTTCAAGTTCCTAGAGTCTTTGAGCTAGTCCTCCCACCTCAACGTTAACTCCATGAAGTCCTCAGCGACCAAGCTGTTACTGAAAACACTCCTCGCTTGAGCTAGGAGCTGACTGGTGTCTTCATATCTCGGGCTTATGTGCGTTAAGACTAGGAGTTTAACTCCAGCTTCAAGAGCCACTTGAGCTGCTTGCCTAGCCGTTGAGTGAAGCTCTTCACGTGCAAGCTCCTCTAAAGAATCGTCAAATGTAGCGTCGTGAATTAGCAGGTCAGCTCCTCTGGCGACCTCGATTACAGATCTCGTCGGTGCTGTGTCACCAGTATAAACGACCTTTAGGCCTCTCCTAGGAGGGCCCATGACGTCCTCAGGCCTCACAACACGACCTCCAACGTTCACAGCCTCACCTCTCTGAAGAGCTTTCCATAAGGGGCCTCTTGGGACGCCTAGCTCCAAAGCTTTTTTAGGATCAAACTTACCAGGTCTATCGTCCTCCACTAGGGCGTAGCCGTACGAGGGAACTGAGTGATTCACCTCAAAGGCCTCTATCCTGTAACCCCTGCCTCTGCAGATGACACCGCTAGACACTTGATGTAGGTTCACTTCGTAGTCGGGATTGAAGCCGAAGACCTCCATTAAGCACTCAACAAACCTCGCTATGCCTGGAGGTCCAAACACGTCAAGGGGGTCTTGGCGCCCCATTAGAGACATAGTCATGAGCATGCCAGCCAAGCCTAACACGTGGTCTGCGTGCATGTGGGTTATGAAGATCTTCAAGTTCTTCCGCAGGCCTATGCCAGCCTTGACCATCTGTCTCTGACATCCCTCTCCACAGTCGAACACCAATTGCTCACCATCTCTAAGAAGCATTATGCAGGGAAGTGAGCGGTTCTTAGTGGGGGTGCTCGAGGATGTCCCTAGGAATAATACTCTGATCATCTCAAAGCCTCCTTAAGACTACTATCCTCCTCGTCAGGGATCTGTGAACCTTCATGTCGTGCTCCTCTACAAGCCTAAAGTCGCTCGGTATGTCGAGGTCAAGCCAAGAGGGGTAAGCCATGCATATATGCCCATCACGCTTCACGGCGGAGGGTGCTTCATCCATAAAGCGAGCTAGCAACTTAGCTAACTCCACCCTCTTAAGGGATGTGGATCTGCCATAGGGGGGATCGGTCGCTATGCAATCTACGGAGCCCTCTCGAAGAGGAATCATCCTCGCGTCGCCTCTAATTACTCCGAGAAACTGGCAGTTTAAGCTCTTGAGGTTGACTATAGAGCCCTGGACCATGGATCCATCTATGTCTACACCTATCGCGTGACACCCTACCATGCTGGCCTCTATGAGAATACCTCCAGT
>QMSN01000118.1 GCA_003650865.1 Thermoprotei archaeon | reverse complement strand
GGGGGCAGCGTACCACCCAACCACGGCGAATATTATGGGCTCTAGACCTATGCTCAAGAATATCAGGGCTTTCTTGAACGCTGCTTGCTCCATGCCCACCATATATCAGCTACCCAGCTAAAAAGTAAAAGTTTAGCTAAGCTAAGGGTCTGTGAGGAGTATTGTCGAAGAGTGGAGGTGAGGGTAAGCTCACTAGGAAGGTCGTAGTTAAGGCTATGATAGTCGCCTCACTTGTGGGGCTTATGGTGCCTGCGCTAGTCGTGTTAATGGTCTTCATAGCTCTAGTCGCTTTCAGCGGCTTTCACGCGATTTTAAGGGCTGTGTTAATGGTGGCCTTCGGCCTAGCCGGGCTGGGTCTAGGCACGCTAGCCTACATGAAGGTGCTTCCGCGCATAACCCCTAAAGAGCTTAGGGAGAGAGGTAGGCGCTGAAGAAGCCTCAACTAAAACTCTAAAAGCTATTCTCCCTCAAACTGCTCTCCTACTCGTGGAAACCAATATAAGACCAGCTGTTTGTGAGTGTAAAGTCTGAAAAGCCGTGTACATAGAGGGTTAAGCCATGAAGAAGCTGCTCATAATAGGCCTCATAATAACCACGCTGAGCTTAGCTGTAGCAGTAGCAAGCGTAGTCGAGGCTTATAGTCAGTTCACTGCTGGGGCTGATGAGGGGGCTGTGGCTGAAGGAGAGACTATAATGAAGATAGGGCTTAGCAGAGTTGGCTCGGGCTTGGCTATAGGGCTGGCGGGTCTTGGAGCTGGCATAGGTCTAGGAACAGCTTCAGCAGCAGCTATAGGCGTGGTGGCGGAGAAGCCGGAGATGTTCGGTAGGACCATGATATACGTCGTGTTCACCGAGGCTATAGCCATCTACGGCTTGGTTATAGCGCTACTGCTATGGCTAGGCTAAGCGCACCCAAATTTTTTATTCAATTTCATTTAACCCTAAGGAGAACAAGCTCTAAGAGCTCTATCTATGTCCTCTACTATGTCATTCACGTCCTCAAGACCTACTGAGAGCCTTATGAGGCTATCGCTTATTCCCAGCCTCTCCCTCTCCTCCTTCGGCAGATCCTTATGGGACGAGGAAGCTGGATGTGAAGCCAAAGTCTCAGTACCACCTAGGCTTGGAGATGCCTTAACCACCTTGAGCTCTCCGAGGAACCTCCTCGCAACTTCGCCATCTCCCTTAAGCTCAAAGCTCAGCACGCTTCCATACCCCCTCAACAACCTCTTCGCCACACTATGCGTTGGGTGCGACGGTAGCCCAGGGTAGTACACCTTAGACACCTTGCTGTGTTCCTCCAGGAACTCTGCTATGGCTTTAGCATTCTCTTGCGAAACCTTGAGCCTAGCGCTCAACGTTTTAAGCCCCCTCAACACTAGGAAGGCGGCGTGAGGATCCAATATGCAACCAAGCCTAGTCCTCCACGACCAGAGGTCCTCTATGACCTTGCCCGTGGATACAACAGCTCCACCTATGACGTCGTTGTGCCCAGCTATGTACTTAGTCAAGCTGTGAACAACAACATCAGCTCCTCGAGTTAGAGGTTTGAGGTTTAGGGGTGTAGCGAAGGTGTTGTCCACTATGAGGAGCGCCCTGCAATCTCTACATGTGGAGGCTAAGAGGTCTAGGTCTACAACCCTCAATATGGGATTTGACATGGACTCCACGAAGACGACATTGCAACCACTCTTAACGGCCTCAACAATGTCCTCAGTGTCGGGTCCTCTAAGCTCAACTTTAACCCCAAACTTCTCAAAGCTCTTAGCTAGGGGTATTGTGGATCCATAAACCTCTCTCGAGAGGACAAGCTTAGAGCCCCTCGACAAGAAGTTGAAGAAGCAGGTGGATATAGCCGCCATGCCAGACGAGAACACAAGAGCATCTTCACCACATTCCAGTGAGGCAAGCCTTCTCTCAAGCACGATATTCGTCGGGTTGTCCTCCCTAGAGTACTTCAGAGGTCTCCCCCTAAACCCCCTCTCACCGTTGAGGGGGTAGGGGAAGACTGCTGTCTGGTATATGGGGGTTATGAAGGAGCTAACCCCCAAGACCTCCTCTTCCCCTTCATGTATAGCCCTAGTCGAGTCCTTGGGCATTTCTCCTCCTCTTAACACCACGAGTAATTTTTACTTTAACCTTATTATTACTAAGAGTAATAAGTGATGGCTCTCAATAATTAGCGGGGGATTGAGGGCTAAACGTATTTTAAGTATTACCCTAGTTTTTGCTTTAAGTGAGAAAGTGCTGTTAGTATTGGGCTCCATACCTCTAGAGCTTAAGCGATGTGTTGTGCTTGAGAGGGTTAATAGGTTTGTGGTTAATGCCTTGACGGATTGCGGTGTAGATCCTCTAAACTTAAGGAATACTGGGAGGTTGCTGGGGCTACTCTTAAGGGGCTCCGAAGCCCTCTATAAGCCTAAGAGCTCTGGCAAGACTAGGGGTTACCTCGTAGCTGTTAAGGTTGAGGGAGGCTACGCCATCCTCGACACGCATGTTCAAGCCATGTTATGGGAGCTTGCTCTGAGTAGGGGGCTCTTAGAGGCGCTTAGAGGCTTCCGAGTTAAGCGTAGGAACTTCAGGTTTCAGGGATCTCTCATCGATTACTTTCTTGAGGGTGAGAAGGGAGACCTCATGCTTCTCGAGGTCAAGTCTGCTGTTCACGTTGAGGGGTCTATGGCTATGTACCCGGATGCCCCTTCAGAGAGAGGTAGGAGACATATTGAGGTTCTCATCGAGGCTGTCAAGAAAGGGTTTAGGGCAGTTGTGTGTTTCATAGCTTCTCACCCAAGTGCTAAGGCGTTTAGGGCCTTTAGAGAGGTGGATCCGCTGTTCTCGAGCAAGCTGAGCCTCGCTGTTAAGCGGGGTGTTGAGGTCATGGCTCTAAACATCTACCTGACTGAGGAGCTTCAAGTGGCTCTTATACCTCAAATACCCGTGACCTCGCTCTAGCGATGAGGTAGTGCATGCAGAGAGGTAAAAGATATGGATTAGTATGGCTAGAGTATTCCCCGTGAGATTCGAAGAGCTACCTGAGAACTGGAGACCTGAAGACCTGTGGGTCATATTCCCAGTGGGTGGTGAAGCCAAGAGGCTTAAGCCCCTCACCGCTGAAGTATCAAAGGCCTGTGTCAGGTTTGCCAATAAGCCACTAATAGAGTTCTCCCTCATACACCTAGCCAAGCAGGGGGTTAAGAACTTCATATTCGGCGTTAAGGGCTACTTGAACTACAAGAGCCTGCACGACTACTTCAAGGAGGGCATAGACATATCGAGTAGGTATGGAATCCACCCTAGGATACACATAAAGTACCAGCCTAATGTCGACGACGTGGGAAGCGCTGACAGCATAAGGATAAACATGGAGTATTACGGGATAACCACGCCTATACTCGTCGTTCAGGGCGACAGCGTCTTCACTATAGATGTCGGGGACTTAGTGCGCTACCACTTGGAGAAGAAGGCGTTCATGACCATAGTGCTAGCCGAGGTGGAGGACGTTGAGGGCTTCGGCATAGCGAAGCTAGCTCCTGACGGCAGGATCGAGACCTTCGTCGAGAAGCCTAGGAGGGATCAGGCGCCCTCGAGGCTTGCGAACACAGGCATGTACCTGTGCAACCCAGAGATCCGCGAGGTCTTCAAGGAGCCCAAGGTGGTCAAGATGATAGAGAGGGGCAGGCTAGACTTCGGCTACGACTTGATACCCTACATAATTGAGAGCGGCAGACCTGTCTATGGCTACATAATGAAGACCCGGTGGCACGATGTTGGGACTCCCTCTAGGTACCTCAAGGCGTTGCTCGACGTGTTGAACGGCTTGGTTGAGGGCATGGAGGACCTCGAGGGGAGGGTTTCAGAAGACCAAAACCTCTGGATTCAAGGTCAAAGCCCTGAGTCCGTCAAGAAGAGGGAGGAGATCTTGGATAAGTACCACAAGGGCATCATAGAGCTCAGAGGAGGAGTCCTCATTGGGAGGCACTGCACCATAGGCGACAACGTCACCATAATAAACTCCTGCATAGACAACTACTCGATAATAGAGGACGGAGTTTACATAGAGAACTCAGCGATAATGGATAGAGTTAGGATAGGGCCGGGGGCCATCATTAAGAACAGCATCATAGGTAGGCACGTGAGGGTCAAGTCGTCGTTTAAGAATAGAACTAAGATACTAGCGACTTC
>QMSN01000117.1 GCA_003650865.1 Thermoprotei archaeon | reverse complement strand
TCCGTACTCGACGAATCCTCCTGGTAGAGCCCAGTGGCCTTGGTATGGAGGCTTCCTCCTCTTGACTAGAACTATTGAGCCTCTCTTGGTGAGCACTACTGCGTCGACGGCGAGTAGAGGCCTAGGCTTCTGAGAGGCCTTCTCGGTCATCTCCACTCGAGTAGTTGTTGAGCAACACAACAGTTATAAGCTGAGCCTTGGGAGGAGTAGAGAAAAAGGCCTTCGCGTTGGAAGGTGAGCTGCTTGAGGATTGTGAAGCTGCCTAAGGAGAGGTTCTCAGAGCTCTTCGAGGCGCTTAAGTCGTGGGGGGAGGTTCACGCTCCAGTTAAGGTTGGGAGGTTCTACTCCTTTAAGAGGGTTGAGTCTCTAGGCGAGTTCACATTGAGCTACACTAGGACCATGATACCGCCGAAGAAGTACTTCGTCAAGCCATTCGAGGACATACTGAAAGTTCACGTGGAGAAGGGCTACGAGCCGATTGTCGAGGAGTCCAAGAGGATTGTGCTGCTCGGAGTCCACGCATGTGACATCAACGCCCTTAGGATACTCGATGGGGTCTACATGGATGAGATCCCAGACCACTACTACGCTTCTAGGAGGTCGAATTCGATGATAGTCGGGGTCTCATGCGAGCCCGACGAGTACTGCTTCTGCAAATCTGTGGGTGCAGACTACGCGTGGACTGGCTTTGACCTCTTCTTACACGACATCGGCGACTCCTACTTGATAAGGGTCGGCGGCTCCAAGGGGGAGTCAATAGTTGCTGAGCTTACAGGAGTCGTTGAGGAGCCCACCAGCATAGACTACGTGAAGCTGAGGGACTACGAGCTAAAGAGATCTAGAATGTTTAGGAGGAGCTTAAATGCCTCTTACCTGCCTGAAGTCGTGGATTCACTCTATGGAAGCGAGCTCTGGGCTAAATATAGCGATAAGTGTCTGGGGTGCGGCTCCTGCAACCTCGTTTGCCCGACGTGTAGGTGCTACGACGTGACTGAGAGCTTAGACCTAAACATGGTTGAAGGGGTTAGGAGCAGGCGTTGGGACTCATGCTTCTTGAGGAGCCACGCCCTAGTGGCTGGAGGCTTAAACTTCAGGCCTACTAGGCTTGACAGGTTTAAGCACAGGTATAACTGCAAGAGCTCAATAGACCAGAGGACTGGCATGCTCTTCTGCGTAGGCTGTGGCAGGTGCACGGTGTTCTGCCCAGCCGGGATAGACCACCTTGAGGTGTTAAACTCGATTTGGGGGTTGAGGTAGATGGCTGAGAACCCTTGTCTGCCCAAGCTGGCTAGGATAGTGGACATAGTGGAGATGACGCCGATTGAAAAGCTGTTCAGACTTGAATTCGTGGATGAAGAGGACGCGAAGGCCTTCAACTTCAAGCCTGGACAGTTCGTCGAAGTGAGCGTGTTCGGCGTTGGTGAAGCGCCGATATCGATATGCAAGTCCCCGACGAGGCCCGGCCCACTCGAGATACTTGTGAGGAGGGTTGGGAGGGTTACAAACGCTCTCCACAGGCTTAAGCCAGGCGACTTGGTTGGGCTTAGAGGTCCCTACGGCAATGGCTTTCCAATGGAGAGGATGAAGGGATTTGACATACTCCTCGTAGCTGGAGGCTTAGGGATGGCTCCTCTGAGGTCTGTGCTTCAGTACGCCATAGATAGGAGAGACGAGTATGGTGAGGCAATACTGCTATACGGTGTTAGGAGTTACCAAGAGGCTCTCTTCAAGGAGAGGGTCATAGAGCTCATAGAGAAGCCTGAGGCTGCTAGGTTCAAGACGTTCCTAGCCTACGAGAGGGACGACCCCGTATTCGACAAGTTGAGGGAGAAGCACCCGGAGAACGTGAGGAAGGGTGTTGTGACAGTGCTCTTCGAGTGCGCTGACCCCTACATAAAGCCTGAGAAAATGTGTGCTGTCATATGTGGCCCACCGATCATGTATAGGTTCGTGCTCAAGGAGCTTGTCAAGAGGAACTTTAAGCCCGATAGGATCTACATGACTCTGGAGAGAAGGATGAAGTGTGGAATTGGGAAGTGCGGTCACTGCGTCGTTGGTGGAGCTACGTCGATCAAGTACGTGTGTAAAGACGGTCCTGTGTTCACGTACTCAGATGTGCTCTCAACTAGGGGGTTGGTGTGATGGCAGGCAAGGTTAGGGTTGGCTTCTACTCTCTGACTGGCTGTGCAGGAGACCTCCTCAGCATCCTCAACATTGAGGACAGGCTCCTAGAGATCTTCGAGAAGGTGGAGCTCGTCGAGTTCGTCATGGCTAGCAGTAACGTTAAGCCAGGTGGGGTTGACATAGCCTTCGTCGAGGGCTCGGTCACCACTGAGAAGGACCTCAAAGCCCTCAAGGAGATTAGGGCTAAGTGCGATAGGCTCGTGGCGTTAGGAGACTGCGCTGTTTGGGGTGGTGTTCAGGCTTCACTAACGGGCTTGGATCCGAGAGAGCTCATGAAGAGCGTCTATGGGACTGAGCAGAACCTATACGGCTTCTTAGGTGAGCACAAGCCCCTATCTGAGGTCGTCAAAGTAGACTTAGAGCTGCCAGGTTGCCCCATAGAGCAGGAGGAGTTCATCAAGGCCTTCGTGTCTCTGCTTAGAGGTGACCTGCCTGAGGTCAAGGATTACCCTGTCTGCATCGAGTGCAAGATCAGAGAGGTACCCTGCTTAGTAGTTGAGAAGGGGGAGGCTTGTCTAGGACCTATAACCGTCGGTGGCTGTAAGGCTAGGTGTCCATACCACGGAGTTCCCTGTATAGGATGTAGGGGGCCCATCAAGGATGAGGCTAACGTTGCTGGCGAGCTCCTAATGCTTATGGAGAAGGGCTGGAAGCCTCTCGACGCCATAAATAGGATGAAGCTCTTCGCGGCTAGGTATAAGGACCTAGCTAAGCTTGTTGGGAGGGGATGAAGATGAGGGAGATAGTTGTAGAGCACATGGCTAGGGTTGAGGGCCACGGCACCATTAGGGTAGTCGTAGAGGGGGTTGTGGTCAAGGACGTGAAGTTCGAGATCTTTGAGGGCCCTAGGTTCATAGAGAAGGTGCTTGTGGGCAGGACGTTTCAGGAGGCACCCGACATAGTCTCGAGGATATGCTCCATATGCCCAGACCCTCACTCCATAGCCTCGGTCAGAGCTGCTGAGAAGGCCTTCGGGGTTGCCGTGACTGAGCAGACAAAGCTTCTCAGAGAACTTCAGCTTCTAGGCGACATAATATCGAGCCACGCCCTTCACCTATACCTCCTAGCCCTACCAGACTTCTTGGGCTACCCGGATGCTCTAAGCATGCTCGACAAGTACGGCAGAGAGGTCAAGATGGGCCTTCAACTGAAGAAGGCTGGCAACAGAGTTAAGGAGGTCTTAACCGGTAGGTCCATTCATGGATGCACAGCTAGGGTTGGCGGCTACTCGAGAACTCCAACTAGGGAGGAGCTTGAAGAGCTGCTAAGCTTACTCAAGCAATCCATGGAGGGGGCTGAGCTGGCAGTCAAGCTTTTCAGCTCCATAGATGTACCCGACTTCCCGAGAGGCGAGAACCTCTTCATGGCGTTAGATCCCGGAGAGAGGTTTGGCTTCATAGGCGACTACGTACTCGTATCCACTGGAGAGAGGTATCCAGTTGAGGATTACAAGAAGCTGACTAATGAGCTCGCAGTACCCCACTCAACAGCGAAGCACTCGAGCTATAGGGGAGAGCCCTTCATGGTGGGAGCTCTCCCGAGAGTTGTGCTTAACAAGGGTAAGCTTAAAGGCAGAGCCCTCGAGATGCTGGAGGAGGTTGAGGACAAGTTCGACATTGCGAATCCTCTCACCAACAACTTGGCTCAAGCCATAGAGGCCGTCTACGCCGTGGAGAGGTCTATTGAGGTCGTAGAGGAGCTCCTAGATAGAGGCATTAAGCCTGAGGCCCCCGTCGAGTTTAAGCCTAAGAGCGGTGAGGGTGTTGGAGCTGTTGAGGCTCCTCGAGGCATACTCTACCACTACTACAAATTCGACGATGAGGGCAGGATAGTTGAGGCCGACATAATAACGCCTACAGCTCAGAACGCCGCTAACATAGAGAAGTACTTGAGGATATCTGCTGAGAGGCTTCTCTCTAGAGGCGTCGAAAGGCTTGAACCTATGCTAGAGTTGGTTCCCAGGGCCTACGATCCCTGCATATCGTGCTCAGCGCACTTAGTGAAGGTTATTAGGCTTAAGAGCTCAAAC
>QMSN01000116.1 GCA_003650865.1 Thermoprotei archaeon | reverse complement strand
CTAGTTCCCTCAAGTTATTGACCTTGACGCCAGCCGCCACAACACCTCTCGGGATGGCTCGCTGGATCCTTATGACCCTAACCCACTCGGGTATTAGGGGTTTAACTTTCACTAGGAACTCCAAGGCCTTAGATGTATCCATCTCCTCGTACTCCCCTCTAACCCACATCTCGTAGAGCTCGGTTCCAGGTATGACAAGTGTGGGGTATATCTTGAGCATGTCGGGCCTAAAGTCGGGGTCCTCGAAGAGCCTCTTGAAGCCCTCTACATCCCTATCTAGGTCTACCCCTGGGAGGCCTGGCATGTAGTGATAGACCACCTTGAAGCCAGCGTCCTTCAGCGTCCTCGTGGCCTCAACTACATCCTTAACGGTGTGCCCCCTCTTAACCCTCCTCAAGACCTCGTCGAATACCGTTTGAACTCCAACCTCAACCCTCGTGACTCCAAGCTTAAGCAAGAAGTCAGCTACACCTCTACTAGCCCTATCAGGCCTAGTCTCAATTGTTAAGCCTACGCACCTACTATAGGCGGACTCATTGGCTAAGTGGGCCTCCTCAATGCTGCCAGCCTCCCTAGAGTTGAAGTTTGGGTAGGAGTTTAGCGCGTCGAAGCACCTCTTAACAAACCACTCCTGATATTCTTGGGGTAGAGCTGGGAAGGTCCCTCCGATAACTATGAGCTCAACCTTCGAGGGCGGGTGGCCCATGGAGCTGTAGGCGTTAAGCCTAGACTGAACTTGAAGGTAGGGGTCGTAGCCCAACCTCTCAGCTCTAAGGGCTACAGGGCTTGAGTCAACGTAGCTTTGAGGTGTGGATCCAGAGCCTTTAGGGCAGTAGAGGCACCTACCGTGAGGACATGGGTGAAAACGAGTCATCACAGCCACTACTACGACACCCGATATCGACCTAACAGGCCTCTTCACTCCACCCCTAAAACCCAAGCACTCTTGAGATAGCATGAGAACCACAGAGCAAAGAAACAATAACATGCACAGCCTTATTTACCCTTGCATCAACATGACGTCATGGGAATCTCGCTCTTAAAGCGTGTAGGAGCGCTAGTGTTTAATCGTTGAGCCATCGTGTGGTTTAGGGAAGGAGGGTTCTCCGTGGTCTACGTGACCGATAATCACGCTCATGCAAATCCAGTTAGAGGTATGGGATTCAGGGAGGTTGCTGAGAGGTTTAGGGGTTCAGGCGGTTTAGCTATGGTGTTCGCCCCTCTACTCTCGTGGCACTACTCGGTGTCTATTGGTGATGGGGAGTCCTTTAGGAGGATCTATGAGGTCGTCGTTAGAGGTGTTCAGGAGGCTTCTCAGCACCTCAAGGCTCTAGCTGTGCTGGGCGTTCATCCAGCTGAGGTTGTAGCTCTAGTCGAGGTTATGGGTGTCGAGAGGGCGTTGGAGGTCTCCCAGAGAGCCATGGATATAGCTGCTAGTTATGTGAAGCAAGGCTACGCTGTGGGTCTCGGAGAAGTCGGTAGACCTCACTATCCAGCCCCTAGACCAGCGATTGAGGTTTGCAATAAAGTTCTCGATTACTCACTGATGTTAGCGAGAGACCTCTCATGTCCAGTACATCTGCACCTCGATAGAGGAGAGGGCACGTTAAGGGATGTAAAGGAGAGGGTTCGTAGGATCGGCGTCAAGCCAGAGCTTGTGGTGATCCATCACGCAGACCCAGCGATTATAGGTAGAAGTGGAGGCTTAACCCCCTCAATACCTCTAAGAGGTAGGAACTTGGAGAAAGCCTTCTCCAAGAAGCCCATTTACCTGGTCGAGAGCGACTTCATAGACGACCCTAAGAGGCCTGGAGCTGTGGCTTACCCTTGGGCTATAGCTCAAGAGGTTAAGAGGATGCTTGATGAGGGAGCTGTAAGCGAGGAGTACTTGGAGAAAGTATTCATAGACAACTTCGAGAAGCTTTATGGAGTAAAGCTCAAGTAAATAAGGTGGAGGTTGAAGAATTACTGAGCGAACTTCTTCTTTAACAGCTCGAGGGCTCCTCCAGCTGACAGTATTTCGAGCATCATTGGCGGCAGGGGCTTGGCCTTTAGCGTTGTGCCCTTCGTCAAGTTCTTGATCTCGCCAGTCGAGAGATCTGCCTCCAAGACGTCTCCCTCGTCAAACGCTGAGGACACGCCTTCACATATCAGCACTGGCAGGCCTATGCTTATGGCGTTCCTGAAGAATATCCTAGCGAAGGACTCAGCTATGACAGCCGCTACGCCAACCTCCTTCAGCGCTCTAGGAGCCTGCTCCCTACTCGAGCCGCACCCGAAGTTCCTTCCTCCAACAATGACATCGCCAGGCTGAACTTGCTTAGCGAAGTCAGGGTTTATGGGTTCAAGGACGTGCTGCTTAAGCTGATCCATGGGCAAGCTCAAGTACTTGCCCGGGGTTATGACGTCTGTGTCTATGTTGTCCCCAAGCTTCCAAACCCTACCCTTAACCTTTATCGTGGTCATTTCTTACCCCCCATAAGCTTCCTGGGATCAGTTATTTCACCAGTTACTGCTGAGGCTGCAACAGTATACGGTGAGGCGAGGTATATTTCGGCTTTGGGGCTTCCCATTCTGCCCTTAAAGTTCCTGTTGGAGGAGCTTATGCACCTCTCACCTTCAGCTAGAAGCCCTAGGTGCGTGCCCATGCAGGGGCCGCACGTCGGGTTACATATCACAGCCCCAGCCTCCAAGAAGACCTCGAGAATGCCAGCTTTAAGGGCCTCCATGTAGACCTGCCTTGAGGCGGGTATCACTATCATCCTGACGTCTGGGTGAACCTTCCTACCTCTAAGTATCTCAGCTGCAGCAGCTAGGTCTTCGAGCCTACCGTTTGTGCATGAGCCCAGAAACGCCTGGTTTATCTTTATGCCCTCGGCTTGGCTTATCGGCTTGACGTTGCCAACGCTATGCGGGAATGCTACTTGAGGTTCAAGCTCGCTCACGTCAACCTCGTAGACCTTCTCATAGACTGCATCAGGGTCTGGATATAGCGGTGTAAACGGCTTGTTCGTCCTCGCCTTCACGTACTCTACGGCCTTCTCGTCTGGAGCAACTAAGCCGAACTTGCCGCCTATCTCGATGGCCATGTTGCACATGGTCATCCTCGACGCCACGCTCATCTCCTTGACCGTTGGGCCGTCGAACTCAACTGACTTGTACTGAGCCACCTCGGTGCCGTACTTCCCAGCTATGTAGAGTATCACGTCCTTGGACATCACGTACTTGGGCAGCGAGCCCTTAATGTAGAACTTAACTGTCTCAGGCACTCTAAACCAGAGCTCACCTGTAACCCACACAACGGCCATGTCCGTCGTCCCTATACCCGTGCCGCCTGCTCCAAGTGCTCCATAGGTTGTTGTGTGAGAGTCTGTTCCAACTATGAGCTCCCCGGGCCTAACGTGACCAAGCTCGTGCATTATCTGGTGGCATATGCCAGCCTTCACGTCGTAGAAGTGCTTTATGCCGTGCTTCTTAACGAACTCCCTAACCTTCTTGTGCATTGTGGCGGTGAGCTCAGTTGGAGCTGGAGCCCAGTGATCGAACATTATCACTATCCTCTCAGGATCCCAAACTCTGTCTATGCCAGCCTTCATCAGCTCATCAATAACCCAAGCGGCCCCCTCATGGGCCATTGCCACGTCGATCTTAGCAGTCACGTAGTCCCCAGCAGCGACCTCCTTATTGCCTGAGGCCCTAGCAAGTATCTTCTCGGCTAATGTCATGGGCATGCGTACTAACCCCCTTCTTACCGCTAAAGGTAGAGGGCTTCAATGATTATTTAAGTGTTACCAGAAGAGAATTAGCTTGGAGCTTAGCTAATACTACATCGGCTTGCTATCAATTGAAGCGGGTTATAGCTATGAGGGGTATAGGCGCGCTAGTACTGGTGGTCTTCGTTGCGGCCATCACGGCTTTGGCTAACCCTGTAGGGGCTTCAAGCGACTTGTCGATAGTTGAGCTTCAGATATGCGATGACGTTGCAGGTCTAGGTAACTACAGCGTGAGGGAAGGAGGGGTCTTCCACGTGGGCGAGGTTGTCTACGTATACGTGGAGGTGGAGGCACAAGGCCACGGTGAAAATAGCCCCTACCTCTACAACCTGAGCTACACCGTGGAGGTTGTAAATCCTCTCGGGCTCACTTCAAGCGTCGTGAGGGATGGCTTCTACGATAGGCTTGAGAGCTCTAAGATCATGGTTGCTTGGTGGACTACACTCAACATG
>QMSN01000115.1 GCA_003650865.1 Thermoprotei archaeon | reverse complement strand
ATAGCGTATCCCACCCAATGGTTCCAGCAGATCTCCAGCTCAAGTCGTCGAAGTACACTATTAGGTCTGGCGCATCACCATTGACTGTTGGGTAGAGCTCATATGGTGTGAACGCCTTGTTGTCCCACTTCTCCCCTTGAGGCCCCCTTATGCCCTTGAAGTCTCTCTTCAGCTGCTCGACCAAGCTCTCATACTCATCTCTCTTAACTATGCCCTGCGGCTCCCTCCCTTCCAAGTTTATGAATACTCTGGCGTAGTAGCCTCCCCAGCCCCAGGCTAGAGTTCGGCTCCAATCCACCACGTCGCTGCTCAAGTCTTGGCCCTGTCTCTTGGGCTTCTCCTTGAGCTTTAAGTAGCCTTTCTCCTCAAGCCACTGGTTTATCACAAATGCCCCCTTCATGGCCTTGGTCCCGTGGTCTGAGACTACGACTATAGCCGTGTCTCTAGGCATGAGCTCCCTGACTTCGCTTAGCCAATCGTCTATTAGCTTGTAGTACTCGGGGATTACGCGGCTGTACTCTGAGTGCTCTTCGTACCTAGGGTGCTCTTTGTCGAAGTACCTCCAGAAGGCGTGGTGAAGCCTGTCGAGCCCCACCTCTACGTAGATCATTAAGTCCCAGTCCTTAGACTTGATGAGGTGCTTAACGACCTCTAAGTGCTGCTTCGTCATCTCCATTAGCTCCTTCAGCACCTTCCCCTTCTCATGGCTCCTGTAAAGTATGTCGAAAATGTAGGGGCCAAACTTAGACTCCACCTCTCTCTTGAGCCATGGAGGAAACGTGTACGCCTTATCTGGACCTGGAGTGGTGAAGTCCGATATTAAGAAGCCGTGGACAGGTCTAGGAGGGTAGGTTGGGGGTACACCTACAACTCCAACTCTCAGCCCAGCTCTACCAGCCTCATCCCATATGGCCCTGAACTTCACGTAGCTCGAGTTTACTATGTAGCTCTCCCTGACGTCTCCAGGCTTCCTATGCCTAAACCCGTAGATCCCCAGCTCTCCAGGAGTCTTGCCGGTGAACATGCTTATCCAAGCTGGTATAGTTATTGGTGGGTGGCAACTCCTCATTAAGTACCTCGCGCTTCCACCTACAACTTCCTTTAGCGCTTTTAGCTCGACGCCGTACTCGTCGTAGATTATGCGTGGTGGAGCTGAGTCAAGGCCTAACACGAAGAGCTTTCTCCTCACATCAAAACACCTCAATACTCGTTAAAGCTTCAAGAACCAAGTCTACCTCGCCTCTACCGTTGAGGCATGTGACGACGAAGACCTGATCTTTGCCGCCAACCTCTAAGCCCTTGGCCCTGAGCTCTTCAAGGGCTCTCCTCAAGTTGTACTTCAAGCTCCTGACGTAGATGTATGTCACCCCTAAGCTCTCCACTTTATGCACTAAGGCCACGATTGACTCTCTATGCCTGTAGGCTAGCTCACGCCCAATGGATGAGGTTATGTAGCTGTTGCTGGTGAGCTCGTAGGCCTTCACGGGGCCTCGAGCAAAGACCTCCTTAATCCTCGCAGCTGCTCTCTCGACTTCTCTCTTCAGCTCCTCAGCCTTCTCCTTGAGCTTGCAGCTCGCTAATACACCTTTTACGCCACGCTCTACTAGTAGCTCTCTGACCTCGCCAATGCAGTGGCTATCTAGAAGCCTGTAGCACGAGTTTACGAGGTTAGAGGCTTCGTAGAGGTCTTCGAGGCTTAGCCCGTGCTTTGAAGCCATGAGCTCTAGACCCCTGCGTATTGGTTTAACCTCTAAGCTCTTGCCTAGGTCCCCAACTACGCCGAGAGCCACTAGGTCTAGGTCATCGTCGAGCTTGAGAAGCTCCCTCAAAACCCAAGTCGTGGAGGGGTAGTCGTCCTCTGCAGCCCCTCTAGCAACTGGGTTGTAGAAGCGCTGTGCTCTAACGGCGTTGGCGTGGTGGTCCACGACAACAACGTCTACGCCCAGCCTCCTCTCGACTTCATCCACGTAGTCCACCCTCAACCCGTAGTCTACTAGAAGTAGGGCTCTCGGCTTAGCCTTGGCTACAGCCTCGAGGTCTATAGCTTCAGGTCTGTAAAGCCCTATCTTAGGCACGCAGTAGTGGGCTTCTACACCCAGCTTGAATAGAGCTCTGCCTAGTATGGCTGATGAGGAGATGCCATCAACGTCCCAGTGGTGGACAACAGCTACGCGTCTGTAGTTGGTCAAAAGCTCTAGGAAGCGCTCACTCGATGAAGGGTTTGTCAAAGCTCAACACCACTTCGACGACCTCGGGCCTCATCATATAGTCGGGGGGCCTCTGCTTATCTGTTATCATGCGTCTAAGCTTTGTGCCACTAATCCTAAGCCTGTCCTCCTCGCTGTGGGGGCATATCTTCTCGTTTACCATTCCACTGCACTTCTTGCAGTAAAAGGCCTCTCTGATGAATAGGGGGGTGACGCCTAGGTCTGGGAACTCGAAGAATATGTCCCAAGCCTCGTAGGGACCGTAGTAGTCCCCGACTCCAGCGTGGTCTCTGCCGACGATGAAGTGGGTGCAACCGAAGTTCTTCCTGACTATTGCGTGGTGTATCGCCTCTCTAGGTCCAGCATACCTCATCTCCATCCTCAAAACCGAGAAGGCAACTGAGTCCTTGGGGTAGTAGCTCTGTATGAGGGCTTGGTAGGCCTTCACTATGACCTCGTCATTGAAGTCGCCTCGACGCTTCCACCCCACGAGGGGGTTTATGAAGAGGCCGTCTACGAACGTCAGAGCAGCCTTTTGGACGTACTCGTGGCCTAGATGAGGGACGTTTCTAGTCTGAAAACCAGCTACAGTCCTCCAACCCCTAGCCTCGAAGAGTACCCTAGTCTCAACAGGCCAAAGCCTATGGCTCTCAAACGGCTCGTCAAGCTCGTTTAAGAGGTCCACGGGTCCCCCTACGAGCAGCTCCCTCCTCCTGATGGTCTTGCTGACCCCCGGGTGGTTCGGGTCAATGGTCTTGTAGACCGCTTGGCAATACTCCTTCTTGTCCCACCCATATATCTCCTCAACCCTCATGACGGCTATGGGCTTCCCGTTGTGCACGAGCGCCACGTCGTCTCCAGCTTTGACTCCTGAGATCTCGCTGGGGTCTACGTCTACGACTATCGGTATGGTCCACGGCACGTCGTTGCTCAACCTCATGTCGTGCAGCACGTGGAGATAATCCTCCTGAACCAAGAAGCCTTCAAGGGGGCTGTAAACCCCGTGAGCTATGTTGGCTATGTCTGATGCGAGGCTCTCATTAACGTAGATCTTCGGGAGCTCCTCAACCTCTTCGAGTAGGTGCTCTCTCCTCTTACCCGTAGCGACTCTACTCGTGAGCCTCCCGCCATGGGGCTTTGATACCACCAATAACACCTCCTCTACAAGTATCCTAGCCTCTTAAGCCTCTCAATGATCCTCTGCTTGTCCTCACCGCTCACAACGTGGCTTTCAAGCCTCTCCCTCTCCATGGAGGCCACTATGTCCCTCAGTATGTACGTGACGAACTGAGACACCGACGTAAATCCCGTGTCTCGAATTAACTCCTTAATCCTGTTGTAGAGGGTTACAGGGATTGAAACAGTGGTGTACCTCCCCCTATGCTCCTCCTTATCTCTCTCATCGCTCGACTTCACGCTCAAACCCCATCCCCCATCAATATACACCTAGACTTTCGAAGAGGAGCTTAATAAATAAGGCAATGGCTAGGGCCACCATGACTGTAGATGCGAGCTTAACCCTAATGCTTGGCTTCACACGCCTTAACAGCAGGTATCCAGCTAAGACCCCGACTACCGAGCCTAGGACTATGAACGTGAACATCTCGAGGTCGAACCCGTATCTCAAGACGTATGGCACTAAGGCTGTCAAGCACATTATGATGTGCGCGAAGAGGGTTCTGAAGAGGGTTTCATCTATGCCCAGCCCTCCAAGCCTCTGAGCAGCTATGAGCATGGGGGTCACTCCGCCTCCGAAGACCCCCTTAACTACACCTGCTGAAACACCTATAGCCACGTCTATAGCTGTTGAGTTAGGTGGATCCTCACGCCTCCACTTGTCGCCCATGAAGTTTACTGCTGCGGAGGCTAGGAGGATTAGCATGAGCCCTATGAGCCTACTGTAGTCGTCGAGCGAGACCCCTACGAGGAGGGCTGATAGGTAGGCTGATAGAGCCGCCACGGCTATCACCGCTGAGCTCTTAACACTCCTCCTCTTAGACGGGTGATCCCTCCTAAGGGCTACTCCAAGCGAGGCTGCGATTATCTGAGATGCTAAGATGACTGGTATGGCTACTCCAAGCTGGACGCCTAACATGTGGAGGATTAGCATGAGCGCTATGGCGTAGGCGAGGCCAAGCCAAGCGTATAGGAAGGAGACTACGGCTGAGCCTAGGAGCAGTAGT
>QMSN01000114.1 GCA_003650865.1 Thermoprotei archaeon | reverse complement strand
CTGCTGCTAGCTATGGGGATTTCGAAGCCTGATCCCTCAATTAAGGCCTTAGCCAAGGCCAAGACCACGTGCCTAGGCTCTGAGGCTTCAGGTGGAGGCTCAGCTGCCTTGAGCTCCTCAGCTCTCACATTAGCTTTGGAGGCAAGCCTATTGAAGTCGCCTTCTCTAAGGAGCTTCACAGCGTCCACGTTGACGTTGAAGGCCGCTACGAAGCCCCTCGTGGAGCCTATAGCATGCTCGGCTTGCTTAACAGCTTCAGCTCTAAGCTTAACCCAGAAGTCCTTGTAGAGCTCGTAGCTCATACTCAACCGGCTTACTCCTCTCCTCTAAGGCTCTTAGCTATCTTCTCCTTCAAGTCCATGGTCCTGCCGTCGGATATCACCGATATCTTAGTCTCAAGCCTAGGCCTAAAGCCAAGCCTCGTGAAGAGCCCCATAAGCCAAGGGCCAGTTATTCTTCTCAGCACGCCAGCCTCAACTAGCTTGGCTAGCTCCTTAACCACGGCATCAGCGACTCGCGGGAACTGGGCTCTAGCAGCCTCGAGGACCTCGTCAGCTCTCTCCTCGAGCAGTGGCTTCACGACCTCGTAGGGGTCCTTGGGCTTAACGAGCTGCTCCTCTTTCTTAGATGCCATGGCGAGCAGCTTCTTCTGTAGCTGCAGCTTCTTCATTTGAAGCCATAGGTCGTCGTCGCTCAACGCTGGAACCACCTCATTTAGTCAACTTAAAGCTCTATGAACTCAACTTTAAGTGTTGCTGTGTCTAGCAATGCTATGGACTTAACCCCATACATGTAGCCACATGCCTCTCCGGGGTTTACGACCAGGGCTTCACCCACCTTCTCAGCTCTCCTCTTGTGGGTGTGCCCATGCACAACGACGTTGTACTTGCCGCTTAGAGCCAAAGCCTCAACTATTTGTGGGTACACTCCGTGTATCAGGGCTATAGTTACCCCGTCCACCTTAACCTCCTCGAACTCGCTCTCAACCTTAAACCCTAGGTTTGAGAACCTCTCCTTCAATAGCCCTCTGTCGCCATCCACATTTCCGAAGACACCTATCATCTCGCAGTTGAGGGCTCTATAGGCGGAGCTTGTGAATGGAGCTGTATAGTCGCCTGCGTGAAGCACGAGCTCAACTCTCCTTGTGTTGAAGACCCTCATGGCGGCCTCTATGGAGTCTATCCTGTCATGGGTATCCGAGATCAAGCCTATCAGCATGAAGGCAACCCTCCAAGCCACGACGCTAGTCTATATGTGTTTGAGGCAAGCTTAATATTTGCGCGATAGCTTAACGCTTTAGTGTTCAAGCTTATACTCTAATACTCTAAGTCTCGTGGGGGAGGATGCGTTGAACTACAGCTCCAACGTGATAGCTGAGTTTTTGGCTAAGCTTACAGGTGTTGAGTGGACGTTCGTGTCTTTGAGGGAGGAGGTGGCTGGCAACGCTTCTCAGAAGCTCTTGGCCTTAAGGCCTAAGCTCGTGGAGCTCATAAACAACGCCAAGAGCATATCAGGCGAGATGGGGGGCAAGGGCGTTAAGTCGATATCGCTCTGGATGGAGGATGGAAAGGTCCTCAGGATAGCCCTCGATGAGGGAGGCGTCATAGTGGTGAAGCACGAGTTCAAGGCTGACTCTGAGGTTGCTAGGGCCATAAGCACCCTCCTATCCCCCAAGGTGATTAAGTGCTCGAACTGCGGGCTTGACTTGAAGCTCGCCTACAATAGGTGCACGAGCTGCTTGAGCATACTGCCCTTCATAACTGACATGTGCCCCTTCTGCGGGCTGGATCTCGCCGTCAAGAAGTGCCCTTCATGCAACGTCTCGGTGTACTCAGATGGTAGTAGAGTGCCACTGCTCTTCAAGAAGAGCTATGCTAGGTTTAGGAGGATTGAGGTTTGAGAGCCGTCAAGATAAGGGTCTTGGTGAGGGGCGGAGCCCTCGAAGTTAAGGACATGGTTCTACTAGATACGGAGGCTAAAGCTGAGCTCCTGAGCGAGCCCTCCAGTTTTAAGTTAAACTGCGAGTCAAAGGGGAATGGGAAGCCCCGTGAGTGAGCCTGAGATTAGGAGAGACACTGTGCTGGACAGGTGGGTCATAGTAGCCGCTCACAGGGCTAAGAGGCCTAGTGAGGACAAGGAGAAGCTCTCAGTGTGCCCGTTCTGCCCTGGAAACGAGCTCATGACGCCTCCAGCCTCGCTCGTCTACGTTCAGGATGGAGGGGTTGTAAAGAAGCTCTCCGATAAAGGGGATGAGAGGGTTAAGGGGTGGCTTGTCAGGTGCTTCTCAAACCTGTACCCCGCCCTCAAGAGCGACTTGGGTTTTGAGGAGCTCGTGAGCGAGGTCTACGTCCTCGGAGGTGTCGCTTACACGGGTTTCGGCTACCACGAGGTCATAGTGGAGTCGCCGAACCACAAAGCTCATCCACCCGCAACCTCCCTCAAGCAGCTGGAGCTGGTCATGGAGGCCTACTTCGACGTCATGACGAGGCTCTCCTACGAGAAGGACGTGAAGTACGTGTGCCTATTTAGGAACTACAAGCCTGAGGCTGGTGCATCGCTTTCACACCCCCACAGCCAAGTCATAGCTCTACCAGTTGTCCCGTCAAGCGTTAGGAGGGAGGTCGAGGCCTTCCGCAGGTACAATAGGGAGAGGGGTGGATGCATACTCTGCGACCTAGTAGAGATGGAGCTTGGAGGACCTAGACTCATATACGCGGACAAGTACTTCGTAGTCCTAGCTCCATGGGCCAGCCTACACCCCTACGAGTTCTGGATCATACCTAGGAGGCACGAGGCATCATTCATAAACACCCACCCGAGAGAGAGGAGAGCTCTGGCGAGGGTATTGAAGGCTACCTTGACTGCCCTCAAGAGGCTCTTTAACGACCCGCCGTACAACTACGGCTTCCACGTAGCCCCTCCACGCTGGAGAGGTGAGAGCTACCACTGGCACGTGGAGGTCTACCCGAAGCTAGCCGTCCACGCAGGGTTTGAGCTCAGCACAGGCATGTACATAAACACAGCTCCACCGGAGAAGGCTGCTGAAGCCATGAGGCTCGAGATAGAGAGGCTGGGCTACTAGCGTAGCGACTTAAGCTTATTTTGAAAAATGGTTTAGGGTTTGAAGAGGTCCTTGAAGCCCGCTTTCTCCACGTAGAGCTCTATCATGCGCCTAACCCTGTCCTCACTCAGCTTGCCGTGAGGCGTGGGGGTCTCAAAGAACCTCTTGGCTATCCTAAGCTTGTAGGGGTTGTAGCCCTCTCTCGCCTTGAACTCCATCTTAGCCCTCTGGATCTCAGCCCCGATCTTCAAGAGCTCCTCCTTAGTGGTGTGTACGCCGAGAGGCTCTAGGGCCTTAATGACCCTCTCGACCTTGTATGCCCCTCTCGAGAATAGGCACACCACTAAGCTCGTCAGGACGTTTCTAAGCCTCTCCTCCTCGATTAAGCGGTCCACCATCTCCTCGTCGCTTATGGGGCTCCTCAACACCTTCTGGTCTAGGCTGTAGCCAGCGTTGTCGAGGTGTGAGTGCCTAGCTCCCACGAGGAAGCCTACTAGTGCTGCTGGCCCTGTGTGGTAGCCGGGCATCTCGTTTCCTCCACACGTCAACGCGAAGTCCAAGCCACCATACTTCGAGGCCGCAGCCTCAACTCCATCGGCTAATGTGCTGTAGAACTCGTTTGCCCTCCTAGCTATTCTCTCAGCCATCCTTATGTAGACCTCGACGTCCTCACCCCAGTTGGGCCTCAACCCCATGGTCTCCTCGTCGCCTATCAGCCCTCTCCTGTAGGCCTCAGTGGCCCACGCCATAGCCACCCCAGTGCTCATCGCGTCAAGCCCTAGCCCGTCGACCTTCTCTATGAGCCTTAGGAGGGCTTCAGGAGACCCTATGCCCAGCATTGAGCCTAGTGCGTATATGGGCTCGTAGTCGTAGGGTATTATGAGTGTCTCATACTCGTGTCCTGGGGCGAACGCTATTCTCAAGGCGGCTAGGTGTATGCAGCCTATTGGGCAGTGGGTGCAGGCTATCTTCTTAGCCAAGAACTTCTCAGCTAGGATCTCACCAGATATGTTCTCAGCTTGCTCAAACCTTGTCTGCTGGAGGTTTCTAGTGGGTAGTGCTCCTAGAGCATTTAGTGGAAGCACGTTTTCAGCTGTGCCGAGCACGTGGTACTTGCTCATGACCTCGGTCCCCGTGACCTCCCTGTATATCTCCTCGTAGACCTCCATGTACCCCTTCAAGTCCTCTATCTCGACGCTCCTAGTCCCAACCACGACCATCGCCTTGAGCTTCTTGCTGCCGAATACAGCTCCAAGCCCAAGTCTCCCGAAGTGCCTGTAGCTCTCCACGACTACTGAGGCGTACCTCACCAGATTCTCTCCAGCTATCCCTATCCTCATTATGGT
>QMSN01000113.1 GCA_003650865.1 Thermoprotei archaeon | reverse complement strand
TTCCTCTCCTCAATAACCACCTTCATATCGATGTTCGCTGGGGAGTCTCTTCACGGCTTATACTTCTGGCTTCTAGGAAGCCTATCACTTGCTCAGTGGAGCCAAGTGATGGTGATAGCCCCTGTAGTAGTGAGCTGCAGCGTAGCCGCCATGCTCTACGCTAGGGACCTAAACATCATGTTGATGGGCGAGGAGACCGCTACGACCCTTGGGGTTAACGTTGAGGACGTCAAGCTAATAGTGATAGTCATAAGCTCACTCGTAACGGCAGCTGCTGTCTCCTTTACGGGCATGATAGCCTTCGTGGGCCTCATGGTCCCCCACATGACTAGGCTTATAGTCGGTCCAGACCACAGGGTGTTGATACCATGCTCAACCCTCTTCGGCGCACTGCTCTTAGTGATTTGTGACGACATAGCTAGAATTGCTCTAGCACCTACCCAGATACCCGTGGGCGTGATAACCGCTTTAGCTGGAGGGCCATTCTTCATATACCTGCTCAGGAGGAGGAAGAGGGAGTACACTCTTTAGATAGATGAAGCTTCATAGCTACGGGGTTACCTCCTTGCCGTGCTCGTGCTACGTCACGTTAAGCCGAGCTTTAAGAGCCTCTTCAAAGCATCGACGTCAACGTCGAGGGAGACCCTTAAAGCTGAGACCCCCAAAGCTAAGTAGCTGTTGCCCACCTTCAAGACCAGTGGGAAGTTCCTTATGGGCTCAGCAACCTCCCCTAAGCGTAGGGACTCAACTTCGCCTCTGCTTGGGGGCTTGAGCCCCGGCACCTTGAAGACTATTGAGTAATCGTCGCCAACGCTGATGGGCTCAGCGCACCTCCAGCTCCTCCTGTTCAAGGCGCTTTGAACAACAGCTTGGCTGGCCGACTCACCTCTCAACCTCTTAGCCTCCTCAATAGCCTCTAACACCTCCTCGACCACGTCTTCCAAGCTGCAGGTCAACTCGACTCCCCCCTAACGAGGTGTTCAAGCCCACTCTTACTCACGAAGTCCTCGAGCTCTCTCAAGCTTCTCAACACGACGTCTGAGTGCATGGTTATCCATGGACTGGGGTTTTCGAACTCAATTACCGAGACTACTTTTCTACCCTTCAGCTTGGCGTAGAAGAGCTCCATACAGGCGCCTGCTGAGAGCCTAGGCAAGTAGGCTATGAGCACGTCGCTCCTCTCGACATCTCTTAAGTCCCTATCTATGAAGTCCCTTGGAGGGACGTTCCTCCACCATTCACCTCCAGTAGCTCTGTACAGGACCTTCTCTCGCTCCCATGGGTCGATGACCTCGTAGCCCCTAGCCTCGAGAATCCTCCTGATCTTAGCCCTGTACTCCTGGTTGTGCTCCATGCCTTGGATCGGCCCCGCGATGAAAACTCTCATCGTCCCACCGAGGCTTGCTAGACAGCCTCTTTGAGCATGTCCTCGAGCTTGCCTAACCAGTCCCTCGTTAAGCCTATGGTCTTAGCGCCCTCAATTATGTGGGACAAGTACTCGGCGTCGGGCTTCAGGGAGCTGTTGGTTTTAACAGCTACGTAGGTCACGGCGTTTATCCACCTAACCTGCTCTACACACCATATCTTCACGTCCTCATGCCTATAGTGCCCTGTAGGAACTCCCTCGAACTCGTCGAGCTTAGCGAGCTGCTCCTCAGTCATCAGGTATAGGGCACCCTCAACCCACTCTCTAGCTGCTGGAACAACAGTTGCATAGCCAACACCAGACCTAGGGCCTGGAACCTTCGAGAACTCCAGCTTGTAGCCGGGCAGTATCCCTCTAAACATGGCTATTGGTTTGCCAGCCCTGCCGACTAGGAAGTTGACGTTGACGTTTCTGCCATAGGCGAAGTACCATATGAACATGTCGACCACAAGTCACACCTCAAGTATTGCTCT
The DNA here is from genome assembly GCA_003650865.1 of Thermoprotei archaeon. GTDB lineage: Archaea > Thermoproteota > Methanomethylicia > Nezhaarchaeales > WYZ-LMO8 > QMSN01. Next base: position 2,584 of record QMSN01000113.1, on the reverse strand, counting down.
ACAGCGAAACTTAATAAGAGTCTTCCGAGGCTCTGGACGACTCATGGCGTGTAATAGGTAAGCTTAAACGAGTCTCTAAGCGTTGATTGAGGCGGTGTCGAGCTTGGACTTGACAGTTGTGGGTGCTGAAGAACTGCCCAAAGCCTTGGAGAACGCTAGGAGGAGTAGGCTCTTAGCCCTATACTTCATAGGCTCAACTAAAACCTCAACAATACCCGGCTTGAGCGTTGCAGGTGCAACTCCTGAGTTAACGCTTTACACCCCTGCATGCGACGTCGAGTATATGGTCTACGGTAGGCCTAAGAGCTTCGATGCAATACCGGTTACACCCGAGGGCATACCAACCCCAGCCGTCATAACTAGGGCTTGCCTGAAGCTCTGCAGCTTTCCCTACGTAGTAGTTGATGTTGGCTCAGCCTTGGAGCCGAAGATACCCCATATATCCCTCCCGAGCAGGAGGGTTGGGGAGCCCATAGATACTGGGCGTGCTCTACCGATTGAGGTGGCTTCGTCCCTCTACGAGGAGGCTAAGACGCTAGCTAGAGCTCTACGCGGCATAGACTTGTTCATGCTCGGCGAGAGCATACCGGGAGGAACTACGACAACTCTAGGCATACTATCAGCACTAGGCTACAACGCTTGGGGTAAGGTGAGCAGCGCATCACCATCCAACCCGCATGAGCTCAAGGAGAGGGTCGTCAAGGAGGGCTTGGCCAAAGCTGGAGTAAAGGTGGAGGAGGCTAGGAGGAACCCCCTAAAGGCTGTGGCTGCTGTTGGAGATCCAGTGCACGTGTCAATAGCTGGCTTTACTCATGGAGCCCTAGAGGCTGGAGCTAAGGTGGTGCTTGCTGGTGGAACTCAGATGGCCTCGGTCCTTGCCATAGCCAAGCACATGGGCGTCGACGTCAGCGACGTGGCGGTCGCGACGACGCGCTGGATAATCTCCGATAGGACTTCAAGCTTGGCGGACTTGATACGCCAAATCGAGCCATCAGTGAAGATCGTAGCTGCGAACCTAGACTTCTCGGATGCTCCATTTGAAGGGTTGAGGTACTACGAGAAGGGCTACGTCAAGGAAGGTGTTGGAGCAGGTGGAACAGCAGTCCTAGCACACTTAACTACTGGTAAAACTATGAAGCAGCTTCAAGAAGCGATATACGAGGAGTACAGGGCTTTAACGCAGAAGTAGGAGCTCAACGTTGAGGCGAAGCACAAGGGGTACGTGGATATAGGCTTCAGCCTCGACTTTTCAACATCTTAGGCTTGTCACTCCTACTTCTTCAGCTGAGTCCTGAGCACACCTGCGCTGTTAAGGTCGGTAAGCCTTATCAACAATTCAAGGCCTTAAGCCTTAGTGAGGAGCCATGTCCGAGGTTGAGAAGGTCAAGGAGGTTTTGAGGCAGAACCCTCAAGGCCTTCCAGTGAGCAAGGTGGCTGAGCTCTCTGGGCTCAGTAGGGCTAAGGCGTCTAAGCTGTTGAAGGAGCTCCAAGCTAAAGGCGAGGTCACTGTCGAGGTGAAGGGGTGCAGGAGGACTTATAAGCTCAAAGGCTAAAAGCCAGACTCCAATTCTTTACTTAAGCGGCTGAGCGGTGTCTGCTAATGGACTGTCTAGTCGTGGTGGATTACGGTGGGCAGTACGCCCACCTAATAGCTAGGAGGATCAGAGAGTTAGGAGTATACTCGGAGGTTGTCTGTGGAGATACTGCCTACGAGGATATCAAGTCCCTGCCGAGGACGCTGACGGTTAAGGGCTTAATCCTGTCAGGAGGTCCTCTAAGCGTATACGAAGAGGGGTCTCCTAAGCTTGATCTTAAGTTGCTTGAGCTAAACCTTCCCATGCTCGGGATATGCTACGGCCACCAGCTCATAGCCTACTCACTTGGAGGGAGAGTTGAGTCTCTGGGGAGAGGGGAGTACGGGGTCACGTACGCTTACATAGATGACCCCGACGACATACTTGAGGGCTTAAGCGGCGTTGAGAAGGTTTGGATGAGCCATGGAGACACGGTCACCCAACTCCCCGAAGGCTTTAAGGTTCTAGCTCACACCGAGCTATGCCCAATAGCCGCCTTCAAGCACTTGGAGAGGCCCATCTACGGAGTTCAGTGGCACCCTGAAGTTGTGCACACAGAGAGGGGCATGGTGGTGCTCAGCAACTTTACGTTTAAGGTGTGCGGCTGCAAGGCTGAGTGGAGCATGGAGGACTTCGTGGAGAAGGCTGTTGAGGAGATTAGGAGGGAGATCGGCGAAGGGAGGGCAATCATAGCGTTGAGTGGAGGCATAGACTCGAGCACAACAGCTGCCCTAGCGGCTAGAGCCATAGGTGATAGGCTCTACGCCGTCTTCGTGGACCACGGCTTCATGAGGGAGGGCGAGCCTGAACAGATAAGAAGCTTGTTCAGCAAGATGATAAAGAACTTCATATTCGTGGACGCCAAGAAGAGGTTCCTCGAGAAGCTTAGAGGAGTCGTAGACCCCGAGCTCAAGAGGAAGATCATAGGTGAGGAGTTCATAAGGGTCTTTGAGGAGGTGGCTAGAGAGGTTGGAGCTGACTACCTGCTTCAAGGAACGATATACCCAGAC
>QMSN01000112.1 GCA_003650865.1 Thermoprotei archaeon | reverse complement strand
CTATGTTGCGGCATGATATGCGACATCTACGGGTTCCCCAAGTACTGGCTTGAAGGCTGGTGTCCAAGCTACAAGGAGATACCAGGTGACTGCTAGCTCAACGTGTTTACGTAATTAGTAGCGGGCTCGCCCATTGAAGGCTTCATCACGCATCAGGCGCGGCATGCCTGCTCATAGCCCAAGAGTAACTTCACGAGAGGATATTAAAGGTTAACGTTGAAGCTGAGGGCCTCCAACGTTAAGAGCTCAGAGCAATACTCGTTAAGCTGTGGCTTCAGGATTTATAGAAAGGGGGTAGTGACTACTCGAGTGGTGCTGGCCTTGATAATAGTTAAGACGCCTCTCGGCATTGAGAAGATAGCTGCAGCTAGGATTCTTGAGATTGCCCCTCAAGCTAGGGTTCAGCCGAGCCCTCAAGGATTTGCAGGTCTAGTTTTAGTTGAGGCTCCAAGTGAGGATGAGGTTGCTGAACTCATAGAGAGGGAGGTTGTTGAGGCTGAGAGAGTTATTAAGTCAATAGCTGAGTGTAGAGCTAACTTAGACGAGATCTCTAGGGTTGCCGCTGAAGCCGTTAAGGGGCTGATAGGTCGAGATGAGAGTTTTGCCGTTAGGACTACTAGGCGCGGTAGACATGACTTCACGAGCGTCGACGTGAACGTGGCTGTTGGAGCAGCTGTAAAGGAGGTTACTGGAGCACTAGTGAAGCTCGATAGGCCAGATAAAGTGGTAGCAGTTGAGATATTGGGGGGCAAGGCCTACATAGCGGTGTACCCCGGAAGCGAGGAGTACAAGAAGATAACTGAGTTCAAGAGGCCCATCCTCAGAGTCCTCCGAAGGATGTCGATAGTCCAAATGCCCTACCTAGGAGGTGAGGAGGCGGCTAGAACCATGGGGGTTAGAATTGGAAGAGCTGTTCAGACATTCGAGGTTGGGGAGCTGGTCATAGCGCCCATAGGGCTCGTGGACGCCAAGCAGCTGAGGGACTTCATAGACGGCGTCTACGAGGGCATGAGGACTAGGTACGAGATCCAGCGTAGAGTCTATGGGAGGGAGGTCTACAAGGTCCCTGTTAGGGTTCAAGACCTATACCAACTCGTGAGGGAGAGGTTTAAGGAGGTCATCATAGTCTTCGAGCCCGAGGGGGACTACGTGGGCTCAATAGCTGATAAGCTTCGAAACCTCATGCTGAGCGACAAGAGGATAAACGTCCTCATAGGCTCGAGGGAGGGGATACCCAAGGGGGTCTTCAGGTTTGCATCAGCAGTCGTCGACCTATGCCCTGGGGTCACGATATCAACTGACTTCGCCGCGTCGAGCGCAATAATAGCTCTAGCCTCTCTGCTACAGCCTGAAGTTGAGGGCTTAGAGGTTTAGCGCTTCCTAGCTGAGTTAAAGAGCAGTTTTTATGGAGCTATAGAACTACTTATACTGGGGTACCTAGGAGTTGAAGCTGTTCTCAGCGTTAATTGTGGTGGCTGTAGCTCTACTTGTAGCTTCAGTAGTTGTCGTCGTGGCTGACGAGTCCATAGTGGCTGAGCTCGAAACAGTCAAGCTAAACCCAGATGAAATGCTTGTAGTGAGCTTTGAGGGTCAAGAAGCTGTGTATGTGGCTTACTCAGCTCCACCTCAAGTTAGGGTGACGCTGGAGGAGATATCTTCAAGCGGCTGTTCAGGGGTTGTTAAACTAGCAATCGTAAACTCAAGTGGGGGTGTCTACGAGTGCGAGGTCATGCTCTTCTCGTCGAAGCCCTTCACCCTCTCGATACGCAAGAGTAGTAGCTACGCGTCTACAAGCGAGGTACAGAGCTACCACTGCCCAGCCAACGTGACTTTTAGGCTCGTAGTCCCCATCGCTCTCAACTGGCAATCCAATACAACCTCCACTAGTAGCAACGAAGCTATACCAGTGAGCTTGTGGGCTGTGGATCCATGGAAGGTAGCCGTCTACTGCTTCTTCATACCCTTATTCGGAGTTACAGCGGCATTAGACGTGAGGGACATGAAGCGGAGGAGAGCTGGGAAGTGGGGCTTCTTGGAGAGCTTCTCGCTATTCGTTAGGTACATGTTCTACGCCTTCCTCCTCTCGTTCGCTGCCATAGCCCTAGGGACATTCGCCTTCTTCATATACTCATCGGCAACAGGCTTCTCAGTCGACTTGAGGCTTGGTGACCTCCTCATATCCTTCTTGGCCTTCATGGCCTTTGGAGTCGTGTATGCTATAGGCAAGTGGAGGGGTTGGTATGAGCTTGTCGATGAAGAGGATTGAGGAGCAAAGGCCTTGGTGGCTTGTCAAGCCCAGGCTTAGGCTTCTACTAACGCTTCCACTTCAACTCGTCAATAGGGAGTATAGAAGGTGGAAGAACGCTAGGCTAACACCCAAGAAGCTCAAGAAGAGGCTTCACGAGCTTAAGAAGAGGTTTCCGAGGTCCAAGGAGGATTTGATAGGTAGGGATAGGGAGTTCCAGACCATAATGACCGCTATAGCCTACCACGTCATAGAGGACCCAGCTATAAGGAGCCTGTTTAAGGGTGCTCCACCCCCTAAGTTCTTCATACTCAAGGGCTCCACGGGCTCAGGCAAGTCGCTCTTGGCTGAAGTCTGCTTGAGAGAGGCTGTGACTTACGGCTTGAGCTTAGGGGTCAACGTCCAGCCCATAGTCGCCAAGGGGGACGACATATTCCACCCCCTCTACGGGCAGTCCATGAGGAACCTAGCCGCCATATTCAAGAGGGCTAGGGATACGCCTAGCGTCATATTCTTCGACGAGTTCCACACCATAGGCTTAAAGGTTGAGAAGGCCATGTACGGCGCTGACAGGGAGGACATTAGGGTTCAAGACGCCTTCATAGAGTACCTCAACAAGATAATGAACACGAGCGAGAGGGTTGTCGTGATAGCTGCCACCAACAAGTTCGAGGCCATAAGGGAGGACATTAGGAGGAGGGCCTACGTAATAGATCTAGACCAGAACATAAGCAGGGACATGCTCCTCGCCGTCTTGAAGGCTGAGCTCTCCAAGTATGGATGGGACTACTTAGACGCTGAGGAGATAATGTCGATACTCGAGAAGGCCGTCAGCGCGTACAGGCAGACGCAGTTGACGCCATTCGACATCATAGACGCCTGCAACAAGGTTAGGTCTAGGAAGGTTGAGCCCCTCAGAGAGAAGCTGTTTAGGAGGCTGGGTGTCTCAAAGGAGGACTTCTCGTATAGGGTCACCATAGAAGACTTCAAGCTCGTAGCTAGGGAGCTTAGAGGCTACGTAGAGCAGGAGAAGAGCAGTGAAGTCCTGAGCTCAGTGCTCAAGATAAAGCCGGCCGTCAGCTACAGGGACATAGGCGGGCTATTCGGCATTAAGGAGAAGATATTCAAGATAATATCGCTCAGCTTAAAGCCCGAGCTTGCGAGCAAGCTCAACTGGGTTCCACCTAAGGGCTTCCTGCTTTGGGGTGAGCCTGGGTGCGGCAAGACCTACCTGTCGAAGGCGGTAGCTAAGGAGAACGACGCAGCCTTCTTCTACGTGCCAGCAGCTCAGCTCCTCATAAACGCTAAGTGGGTTGGAGAGCCTGAGAAGAACATCAAGGACCTCTTCCAGCTCGCTAGGAGGTACGCCCCGAGCATCATATTCTTCGACGAGTTCGACGTAATAGCTGGGAAGAGGAGGGGTGACCCCATAAGCGATAGGCTCACTGCTCAGATCCTGACTGAGCTTGACGGGCTTCAGCCCCTTGAGAACGTGATAGTGATAGCTGCTACCAATAGGCTTGACGTGATAGATGAGGCCGTCCTGAACAGGTTTGAGCCCTACATAATTGAGATACCGCTACCCAGAAACGACGCTGAGAGGCTCGACGTGATAAGAGTTCACTTGAGGCAGTACATGCCGCACCTCCACGAGGAGGTAGCTCCTGAGGGCGTGCTGAGCATAATAAAGAGGTTTAGGATGGTGTCACCAAGGGTTGTGGCTGAGGTCATAAGGGAGGCTAATAGGCTTAGAAGCCAAGAGGTTGTCGCAGCCTCAGAGTACCTCAAGGCGTTTAAGCTTGGTGATAAAGCGAAGCTGGAGGAGGTATCTCACGTATACAGAGATGACTTAGAGAGGCTTAGGGATCTCCTAGGCTCCCTCGACGTTGACCTCCTGGAGAAAGTAACACCTGAAAACTACAAGATTAGGCTTTACCACTTCGAGAAAGCTGCTCAGCAGCTTGAGCACGAGGTCGACAGGGAGCTCATGGACGCCCAGGAGGGCATGGTGACTGAGGCTCCAGGAGTTGCTCTGGGCTTGGCGACAGACCTCCAAGGCAGGAGGGGCATGATACTGATAGTCGAGTGCTCAGTCAATAAGAGGGGGAGCGGCAGAGTTGTTGTAACAGGCGCTGCTAAAACAGTCGCCATAGGCCCTGCAACTCCAGTTGAAGACGTCAGCGTGGTTGAGAGCGCTCAAAACGCAGTTGACTACGTGAAGTCCTACGTGGCTGACAGACTT
>QMSN01000111.1 GCA_003650865.1 Thermoprotei archaeon | reverse complement strand
CGCCGTGACCTCTACTTGAGGTAAGCACTGACAAGCTCACTATGAAGGCTGCTATCAGGGTTAACGTGAAGAACGCTGTGGAGACTGCGAAGTGAGGTTCAACGCCCTCTGGGAAGAAGCCCGTTAGGAACAGGAATATGGCTGACAGGCATAGCAGAGCTCCACCAGACTTGCTTAGAGCTCGACTCATGTACTTGATGAAGAAGAGCCCATAGAGGAACGCTGGTATCGAGGCAATCATCAACCCCACGTTGAACACGTAGTTGCTCGGGATGCCTAGAGCACCTAAGTCGCTCAAGGTGTTCTTGCAAAGCGAAAACCAGGGGTTTAAGGTTATGGATATCAGTATCGAGGCCCAGCCTATCGCGACGGCTACTAACCCCATGAGGCTCATCAACGTGTAGTCGTGCTTCAAGCTTTGTCAAGCTAAACGCATACTTTAACAGATAAAAAGCTTCTCATTACAGCGTTAAACTCCCTTTTTATTTTTTGAGCGCGGATGCTCATAAGCCTGAGCAAGACCCTTTGCCAGTAGCTCCCAGCTCAGCTTCGCTCAGCTTGAAATAGCCTTTTGGGTGTTGGAGGTCTATCACCAATCTCGACGTCGACTTCAGCTAGTACTGGACCAGCCTCTAGAGCTCTTAGGGCTTTATCCACGTCGACCTCCTCTTCAACCTTGACGTAGCTCATCTTGAGGGCCTCTGAGAGCTCCTTGAAGCCCTCGAAGCCCAGCTCAACGTCGGCTGTCGCACCGTAATCCCTAATCTGCTTTCCCTGAACCATGCCATAGGATCTGTTGTTGAAGACGAAGACCGCTATGGACGGCTTAAGCCTCGATATGGCGTGTAGCGCGGGTAGGTTCATGATAGCCCCTCCATCGCCTGTAACCGCCACGACTGTTCTACTAGGATCAGCGAGCTTTGCGCCTAACGCTGCTGGTATCGAGAAGCCCATGGTGGCCAGCCCACCTGGATAGAGCATTAAGCCCCTCCAGCCATGCTTACACGCCTCGAGAGCCCACATGCTGGAGTCCCCCATGTCGAGCGAAAGCACTCCCCCCACTGACAGGTCAAAGAGCCTCTTGAGGATTCTAAACGACTTGGATGTGTACGTGGGCTCCTCAGCTCGCTTAGCCCAGAGCTCCTTGGCCCCTCCACTGTAGGTCTCGACGAGAGCACTCGTGAACTCCTCGCACGTACACTTCAACTTCAAGTGGGCCTTGGAGCTGAAGGGCTCTTCAACAAGAACTTGGACGACTACGGCTCTGCTGTTCAGCCCGTAGGCCAAGGTGGCCTCCGACAATCTCGCACCGAGGGCTAATAGGAAGTCGCACTTCAAGAGGGCCTCATTAGCCGACTTAAATCCTCTAACCCCACAGAAGCCTAGGCTTGTGGGAGGTTTACTCTCAACTCTACACCAGCCCATCAGCGTGTACACGAGGGGAATCCTATGTTTAACTGAGAACTCAGCTATAATGCTGTGAGAGTGAGCGCATCCTCCGCCGACGAGTATTAGAGGTCTCTTAGAGCTCTCGAGGAGCTTAACTACCTCACTTAGACCCTCAAGCGAGCTAGGAGCTGAGATCGAGGTGGGCTTAGCCCCCTCAAGGCTTGAGTAATCCACGCTCTCCTCTTGGATGTCTAGGGGGAACTCCACAAAGACTGGCTTAGAGGGGGGCTTGAGGGCCTCTTTGATGAGGCTCCTAGCTAAAGCAACGTCAGATGCCTCTCTAATCTTCAGGTAGGACTTGCATATCGGCTTGAAGACCCCCTCCAAGTCCACTTCCTCGACAGCTAGAGAACCCTTTGAGTAAGTCGGTAAGTCACCTGCAACTACAACCATCGGCGTGTAGTCCCTAAAAGCCGTAGCTGCTGGTAGAGCTGAGTTCAAGGCTCCTGGACCAGCTGAGACCACAAGCCCAGCTGGCTTGCCTGAAGCCCTAGCGTAGCCGTCAGCTGCGTGGCCAGCAGCTCTCTCATCGGGTATCATTATAGTCCTACACCTCATACGCCTGAGAGACACGTTTAGCGGTATGGTGAACCTGCCAGGAGTTGTGAAGTATGTGTCTAGGTTTAAGAGGTGGAGGAGGGCTTCAGCCCCTATCAACGCCCTGCTCCTCCAATACCCTAGAAGCTATCGCCTTGACGTCGTCGAGGGTCAAGACACCCCTCCTCAGCCCCTCTCTCTTGACCTCTTCAAGCACCTTCTCAGCCACGTTTCTCGGAGGGTTTAGGCCCATGAGCCTCAGCGCATGCTGAACTGCTTTAAGCCCACTATGCTTGCCGAACAGTATTCTACGCTCAACACCTATCATGCTTGGGCTATAGGGCTCGTAGGTAAACGGGTTTTCGAGTACCGCTGCTACGTGGATCCCAGACTCGTGGCTGAATGCGTTGGACCCCACAATTGGCTTGAGAGGCCAAGGGGTCAAACCCGATATCTCAGCTACGAGCCTAGAGAGCTCCACGAGCTTCTCAAGCTTTAAATCCACATCCACCCCGTAGAGGCAACGCAACGCCAGCGCAACCTCCTCAAGAGGCGCATTACCGCACCTCTCACCTAACCCGTTGACTGAGACTGATAGAGCTGATGCACCTGCTTCGTAGGCTGCGAGGGTGTTGGCTGTCGCCAAGCCGAAGTCGTTGTGGCAGTGGACGGCTATGGGCTTGCTCAGCCTCGAAGATAGCTGAGAAACCAGCCTCTTCATGCCTGTGGGGGTTATGCACCCAGCAGTGTCAGCAACACCTATCCTGTCAGCCCCAGCCTCAATGGCTTTAGAGTAGAACTCCAAGAGCCTGCTGAGAGGTGTTCTAGTGGCGTCTTCACAGGTGAATTGCACGAATAACCCGTGGCTCTTAGCGTAGCTTATCACGTCGACAGCGCACTTGAGGGCTTCATCAGCTGTGAGCTTGAGCTTCCACTTCAAGTGGATGAGCGATGAGGGTATGAAGACTATCACGCCGTCCACGTCGCACTTCAAGGCCAAGTCCACGTCAGACCTGAGAGCCCTACACAAGCAGAGAGCTCGGGCTTCAGACAGCGACTTACAAACCTCTCTAACAGCTATCATCTCCTCATCAGAGACAGCTGGGAAGCCAACCTCGATCTCCCTCAAGCCGCACTCCTCAAGCTTTAATGCCACCTCAACCTTCTCGTCAACTTCGAAGGAGACCCCTGGAGTCTGCTCGCCATCTCTAAGAGTTGTATCGTAGAGAGTGGGCCTCCTCGAGAACTTCTCGTTAAATAGGCTTGTGGCGACACCTCTAAGCTCGATGTCCCTCAACAAATCCTCCTCGTGCCCATGTGGGGGGTTAGACATAGAGCCTCGTTGTTACTAACGAGATTTTCGTTAAAAATGTTGCCCTCAGCCTCACGTAGATCCCAAGTCGCTCAGACCCCTAGTTGAAGAGCTCCTCGTCCTGCACATAGCTCTTCCCAAGCTTCAACGCAAGCTCCGCTTTGCAGAGCTCCTTGCCTATGTAGGCTGCGTGGTCCAGCGTCGACACCAAGCCCCTCCTTATCAGTTCGCAGTAGAGGTCTTCAGCTCTCTGAGCTTCGAAGGAGCAGGTGGGCTTGCCACCTTTGAAGTGCGATACCACTATGACCCCTCTACTCCTATCAACCGTCACCTTCACGTAGCCAGCTGGATCCATGGGTCTAGGCGTGGGCTTCGAGGCTTTAATTGGACTCTCAACTCCTATAGCCTCTGGGGGTAAGGTCAGGTCCCTCTTATCCTTCAGCTTGAGGAGGCTCAGGCTGAAGTCCTTCATGGGCTTGCCTCTCCTCTTAGCCAGCTTAGCCATCTTAACTGCTTTACAGAGCTCCTCAACGCAACCCCTAGTCTTCGTGCTAGCCTCAGTCGTGAGGATTAAGGATACCTCGAGCTCAGCAGCCAAAGCCGTCATCAACGCGTTGACCCCCAAGCTGTCGGCGTCAACGAGCTCGGTTACGTTGCCCACACCCATCATGAGGGGGACCTCCGGGTGCCTCCTAGAGAACTCTAGGTATGCAGCGAGTGACTCGAGGAGGCTTGGCTGAAGCGGTGGGCTTAGCACGGGGTCTGCTATTAGCTTCTTGAATCCCATGCCTCTAGCTAAGCTCAATGCCTCCTCTAGGCCCTTAACCTTCTCCTCCACGGTTGATGGGTAGTATCCTTTAGCTACGTCTGTTGGTAGCACTACGAGGGCTACGTCGCGGGGCAGGTCTTCGAGCTCTCTCAAGTTCCCCCTATCGACGCTTATGACTAGGTCTGCTCCAGCCTCGACGGCAGCCCTTATCTCACTGGGCTTGAGGCTATCTACGCTGACAGCTCCTCTAACCTCCCTCTTAACCTCCTTGACAAGCTTGTAAGCGGCTTGAGGGTTCTCGTCTCCAGCAACCATCCCTATGTCCACTATATCGGCTCCAGCCCTCCTGTAGCTCAATGCCTCCTCAAGGGTCTTGGAGACCCCCTTGACGGGTGCAAGCGATACCTCAGCTACAACTCTAAGCGAGCATGGCGCTACCGATACT
>QMSN01000110.1 GCA_003650865.1 Thermoprotei archaeon | reverse complement strand
ATGCACTTATCCGGGTTTATCTCGACTAAGGTCTCGACTGCTGACAGTAGAGGGGCTAGGAGCTCTCTGAGCTTAGCTAGCTTATCGGAGTACTTGGGGTCGCTGACTATTGGAGGGCAGTCCTCTATCTTAGCCTGCTTGCTTATGAGCTTGACCGCGAAGCCCATGCAGGTGGTCCCACACTTCCTGCAGTTCAAGCCGGGCAGGAGCCTATAGACCTGTAGTGGAGATATCCTAACTGACAAAACTGAGTCCTCCAAGGATTTTTTCCTTGAGGAAAACTCACATCGGAATATAAATGTTTAGCGGAGTTGAAAATTGGTAAAATGATTGCTGAAGCTCAGCCCTGACTTGAGCTTTGAAGCCTCCTCCTAACCTCATTGAAGTCCTGGTTTAATGCGTCCAGTATCTTCTTGCATACCATGTTTAAGACCTCTTGAATCCCCCTCTTCACCTTCTCGGGCTCTACAGCCTCATACTTGTAGTAGTAGCCTCCCCTCTCTATTATGTGGGGCTTCCTTATGAGGAGTCCCATGTTGGTGAGCTTGATGGCTATCCTATACGCCGTGGGCTTGCTCTTGCCAAGGGTCTCAGCTATCTCCTCAACAGTCATGGGCTTTTCGAGTATCGCGAAGTAAGCTCTAATCTCGTCGCGGCTCAGCCCAAGGAGGCAGTGCATGACGTCCTCGATGGAGATCCTGCTGGTGAGCATCTTCAACCTTAATGATCTCAAACCTTCAAACAAGGCTCTTCCCGATTGTGTAGGGTTTAACTGGACTTATAAGCTTTTTAACGCTGTTATCATGGGGATTAAAGGTTCATCCTCTCGTGCCTATGTAGGAAGTACTCGTAGCCGTCCACTAGAGCCTCCATGCTGGCCTCCAGTATGTTAGCTGAGGCACCAGTCGTAGCCCAGTACTCGCTATTGCACTTAAACTCGACGAGCACCCTCACTATCGAGGCAGTCCCCATGCTCCTGCCAGCTATGGAGACCTTGTAGTTCATGAGCTGAACCTCCTCGAGAGATGGGTACTCGGTCTTGAGGGCCTTGATGAGCGCTAAGTCCTGAGCGTGGACTGGACCTATGCCCTCAGCTACAGAGGTGACGAACCTATCGCCGACCTTTAACCTAACGGTGCACATGGACTTTATGTCCCCTCTCCTAGCTCTGCTAGTCACGGTCCAAGAGACTACTTCGAAGTGACTCCTGTACTGGTTCAACGCTTTCAGCATAAGCAGGTAGAGGGAGCCATCTGCATCTTCAAACCTCCTGCCAGACGCTTCGAGCTCCTTGACCATCCTCAAGACCCTTATGGCCGCTGCATTATCCTTATCCAAGTTTAAGCCAAACCTCTTAGCCTTATGGGATATCGCCGCCCTGCCAGAAAGCTCGGAGACAGCTATGAACCTCTCATTGCCTACGAGCGCTGGGTCTATGTGCTCGTAGGCCTTGGGGTTCTTCAGGACACCGTCGCTGTGAGCACCAGCCTTATGGGTGAATGCATACTGCCCCGTGTAGGGCTGATAGGGGTTTGGCTCAAGTCCAGCCAGCTCGTACACGAACGTGGAGAGGGACTTCAAGCCTTGAAGCCCGTTAACGGGGTCTCTAAGGGCTCTAAACCCCATCTTGAGCTCCAGCGCTGGGATCACTTGGCAGAGATCGGCGTTTCCACATCTCTCACCGAGGCCGTTTATGGTTCCTTGGACTTGTATGGCGCCTGCCTCGACAGCCATCAAGCTGTTGGCGACGGCCAAGCCCGAGTCGTTGTGACAGTGGACACCTATACAGTCCCCAAAGACCTCGCACACCCTCTTAGTGACCTGGTAAAGCTCGTGGGTTAGGGTTCCACCATTAGTATCACAGAGGACAAGCCTCTCAGCACCAGCTTCTCTAGCGGCCTTGAGTACCTCAAGCGCGTACTCAGGGTCATCTCTGTAGCCGTCGTAGAAGTGCTCTGCGTCGAATATCACCTTGACCCCGTGGCTCCTCAAGTAGCTTATGGAGTCATATATCATCTCTAAGTTCTCTTCAGGCCTCGCCTTGAGTACCTCCTTCACGTGGAGCTTCCACGCCTTCCCGAATATCGTGGCGTACTTGACGTCGCAGCTCACTATAGCGTTGAGGTTTTCATCCCTCTCAGGAGGGGTGCCCTTCCTTCTAGTGCTCCCGAAGGCCGTTATCTCAGCTTGCCTAAGCCTGTAGTCCCTTATGGCCTTGAAGAACTCCTCGTCCTTAGGGTTCGAAGAAGGCCATCCACCCTCTATGAAGGGTATGCCAAACTCGTCGAGCTTCAACGTCAGGCTTATCTTGTCTTGGAGGGAGAAGCTGACTCCCATGCCTTGAGCTCCATCTCTGAGCGTCGTGTCGTATATCTCAATGAACCTTGATTTGGCGACCACCCATTGGCCTAGCCCTCCATCTAAGCCTCTAACTCAACTATGGAGTAAGCTAATAAGCTTTGTCCTCACTTCAGCACTCCAACTCCATGGTGAGGTTGAGGTCGCTAGTGTGACAACGCAAAGCTAAAATCTCTGTGTTAAGCGTATTCTAACGCTGTTTGCCATGGAGGAGGCGGAGAGCAGCCATAAAGGCTTTTTGAGTAAAGTGGTCTCCCGCTTTAAGTGCCTCATAGTCGGTGCACCCGCTAGGTGTAGGCCAGAGGACGTTAGCTTCAAGAAGCTCATGTTGATAAGCGGAGTCACTGAGATATTTAGGCGCTACTTCGTGATGAACATGTTCGACGGCGCTCTAGCAGCTCTAGGAGTCGTGCTCGGAATGTGGATTTCAGGAGTCATAGATCCAAAGACCGTGGTTAGGACTGTTCTGGGAGCGGGCTTCGCCATGTTCTTCTCAGGGTCTCTTGGAGCATACTTAACGGAGAAGGCTGAGAGGGAGAGGAAGCTGAGGGAGCTCGAGGAGTCCATGTTCCAAGACATGAGGGGATCTCTATTTGAGAGGTCCTCGAGATTCGCAGTTCTCCTAGTGTCGCTTGTAGACGGCATTTCGCCGCTCTTAGCTTGTGCACTAATAGCAACTCCCTTCTTGGTCTCGGGAGCCCTCAACTTGAGCTTCACCTTCGCGGCCTCGATAGCCATTGGAGTAGGCATAGCAACGCTGGGTGCTCTAGGCGTATTTCTGGGCAAGGTGTCTAGAGGGAGCTTGATAGGTTACCCTCTATTCATGATACTCGCTGGCTTGGCATCCGCAATAGTTATAGTGCTACTAGGAGCACAGATATAGCCCGTATGGACGGGTGGTGACATGTCAACCTTCATCAAGAAGCTTCTGATAGATGCCTTAAAGCCTAGGGAGATACCGATAACCGAGCTATCAAAGGCTATATGCGCGATTAAGGGGGTTGAGGAGGTCAACATAGTCGTCACCGAGGTGGACGCTAGGACTGAGACTGTGAAGATCACGGTGATGGGCTCAGACATAGACTTCGAGGAGGTGTCAAGGGTTATGGCTGAGAACAGCGCTGCCATCAGGAGCGTTGACGAGGTCACAGTCTCCAAGGTCAAGTAGCCTCTAAGGCCTAGACGTCGCCCTCTCAACCTCTAGGTCTGCGCAAGCGTACACCTTTAGGGGGGCTACAGACCTTATGGCCCTAACACCCCTCATGACCCACCTGACCTCTAGACCTCTAAGGCCCTCTCGAACCCTCAGATTTAAGTGGTCGTAGAGGCTCACCTTGGGGTTTGCGACGTCGTAGTAGTGGATGAAGCCTTGAGGCTTTAGGGCCTCAACCGCCTTAGCCAAGTAGTTGAAGGCGTGTTCAGGAGAGGGCATTAGAACCCTGTCAGCAACTCCTCTAAGCCCATGCTCGTCTATAGCTTCACCAGCGTCGCCGAGTATGGGGATCACCTTATCCTCAACTTTGTTGAGCCTAATGTTTTCAACCATGAGCTTGTAGGCGTCCGGGTTTATGTCTATCGAGTACACCTTGACGTCCTGGACGAGCTTCGCTATCACGATGGAGAATGGGCCTACGCCCGCGAACATGTTCACCACAACCTCACCTCTCCTGACAGCCCTAGCCACCCTAATCCTCTCGTACTGCAGCCTAGACGTGAAGAAGACCTTCGACAGGTCCACCTTAAACGTGCACCCGCTCTCTCTATGTATGGTTTCAAGCCCACCGCTGCCAGCTAAAACCTCATAGCTGTGGACTCTATTGGGGTCTCTAGCCGGTGAGACTCTCCTGACGACTATCCTCATCCTGCCCTTAAATCGGCTTAGGAGGGCTTCAGCTAGCTCAAACCTGTAGTTCTCCAGCTGCCTCGGGATGTTTACGATCGCTATGTCCCCAACTACCTCGAAGCCTCTTGGCACGTGGCTTATGAGGCTCTTCGGCACAACACCCTCAGCGACTTCTCTTAGAGCTGAGCTCTTCATGTCTTGAGCCCTAGCCCCCCTGCTTAGAGGGGAGGGGCCTGCTAAATGCCTTCTCGACAGCTGGTCTATGGATGCTGTTGAACGAGCAGAAGGGCCTTATCGTGCCGTCAGGCAAGGCGTAGTGT
>QMSN01000109.1 GCA_003650865.1 Thermoprotei archaeon | reverse complement strand
TAGCTTAGGCCCCTCCTTACCCACTATCCTAACCTTGCAGCCTGCCTTAACGGGCTTCAGAGACCTAGCTATCCACAGCTCACCTTGAAACCTGACGTAGCCCTCTCCACCCTCACTCATGTCCTCAATGGCCTCAGCCTCCTCACCTATGAGGACACCTACCACGGGCTTCTTCCTCCTTATCTTTATGACCTTGTACGCCATGAAGACCGCTAAGGCGGCTATGGGCACAGTTATACCCACAATAGCCCAGACGAAAGCCCCCATCCACTCAGGGCTTACAGCCCACCGAGAGGGCTCAAGTGTTATCATTAGTATCCCCCCAAGCGCTAGCGATATAACGCCTGAAACCCCGAACAACCCAAACCCAGGAGTTAGGGCTTCTACGAGTAGAAGTATTATGCCTAGAGCTATGAGGGCCATGGACCCTATGCTGAGAGGAGTCGCCCCTAGACCTATGATTCCAAGTATGGCCATTATGGCCCCCACAACGGCTGACGGGTAGATCGCTGATGCCAACCCGAATATCAAGGCCAGCATGCCGACAGTCATCAACATGTAGGCTATGTTCGGATCAGATATGGCGTTTAGGAACATGACCCTAAGCGATGGGGAGTACTCGACTACTAGAGCACCCTCAGTCTCCAAGGTGACTTGACCAGTACTGGTATTGACCGTTAGGCCATCGATGGCGCTCAGCAACTCCTCAATGCCGTCGACAGGCGGGATATCTACGACACCAAGCTCGTAGGCCTCGTCAGCCCCCAAGTTCAAGTTCTCAGTCACAAACATCTCAGCTGCAGTCTCGTTCCTACCCCTCTCCTCAGCCTTCTCCCTCATGAGGGCCTTTAAGGCGTTTAAGTGCTTGGGGTCCTCTATGGGCTGACCTGTGAAGTCGACTGGTTGACAAGAGCCTATTAAGGTGTGAGGAGCCATGGCGGCTACGTGAGAGCCCATTAAGATGTACGTGCCAGCAGACCAGGCTCTTGCGCCTCGAGGATAGACGTAGGCCACAACTGGTATGGGTGAAAGCTCTATTTGATCCAGTATCTTCAGCATTGAGTCGACGAGGCCTCCAGGAGTGTTTAACGTTAAGATTATGGCTGAAGCACCTGCTTCTCGAGCAGCTCTAAACCCCTCCTCAACGTAGATCGCGGTAGCTGGAGTTATGGTGCCATCAATTGTGAGTAGGTAAACCTCACCTCCACCACCCGCCGAGGTCAAGGTGAAGGGGAGAGCAACCGCTAAGAGCACTAAGAGAGCTGTCAAAACCAAAAATGTGGAGGGTTTGTCGAGGATCCACCTCGACACAGGCATCACGTCTTCCTCTCTGAGACCTTCGACGCGACGCCTACGAGTGTAGCTACATCACCTAGCGCTTGAGGAGCTATTATCACCAAGTTCCTCTCCCTAGCTATGTCTATCAGCGTCTGAAGCTCCCTAAGCCTCAAGGCTATCGGCATCTCTTGATAAGCCCTAGCCGCTTCAGCCATGATCTTAGAGGCCTGAAGCTCACCCTCAGCTATTATGATCCTAGACCTCCTCTCCCTCTCAGCCTCAGCCTGCTTGGCCATGGCCCTCAACATGCTCTCAGGCAGGCTCACGTCCTTTATCGACACAGCAGTAACCTTTATGCCCCAAGGGTCTGTGGCGACGTCTAGTATGTTCGTCAGCTTCTTGTTCAGCTCCTCCCTCCTCGTCAGTAGCTCGTCGAGCTCAGACTGCCCTATCACGTCTCTAAGCACCGTCTGGCCGAGCAAGCTCGTGGCGTATATGTAGTTCTCGACGGCGGTCACGGCCTTAATGGGGTCCACGACCCTGTAGTATATCACGGCGTCCACGTCCACGGTAACGTTGTCCTTAGTGACTATTCTCTGCTTAGGCACGTCTATAGTCACAGTCCTAAGGTCTATCTTGACGAACCTATCGACTATCGGAATCCTGAAGAATATACCTGGGCCCTTAGCGCCAAGCAGCCTGCCAAGCCTAAATATGACGGCTCGCTCGTACTCGTACACCATCTTTATGGAGGAACCTATTATTATCAGGATCACTATGACCACGAAGGCTATAGCCACTATCTCCCCGCTTATCGGGACTCTAACCTGCTCTATGAGCAACAGCATGTGTAGACACCGCTCTAGCGCCTTAAGAGAGTAAGGTGAGCCTTGGATAAAAAGAGTTTGCACAAGTCCATGGAGAAGCGTGCTCAACAGAGACGTAGATGGCTACTAGGGCTTCTCCCTCAACCTCGACATTATGTCTGAGTGCAACTCCCTCGTGCAGGCAGCTACTATGGTAGACCTCTCCTTCGGGTGGAGCTTGCAGTTTAGCTCAGCTCCACTAGCGTCCGTTATGACGCCTCCAGCCTCCCTAAGAATGAAGGCTGAAGCCGCGAAGTCAGGTGCCCTCAAGAAACCCCTTAGGTCGACGAAGGCATCTGAGCAGCCTGAAGCTATAAAGCATATCTCGAGGGCATCTGAGCCTATGAGCCTCACGTGCCTAGCAACCTCTATGAGGTGAGCCACCCTACCCACGTAGCTCCTGATCTGACCCCTTATGTTGAGCTCAAAAGCTATAAAGGCATCCTCAACCCTGCGCACATCTCTAGGGGTTATCCTCACGCCGTTTAGGTAAGCGCCCAACCCTCTCTCAGCATAGTAGACGTCGCCAGTCACGAGGTTTATGACACCTGCAGCCACAACGCTGTTCAAGGTGTCTCCCTCAGCGACCGCTATAGCTGAGCTACACGCTGGGTACCCTCTCAACGCGTTTGTGCTACCATCTATAGGGTCCACGACGACGTTCAGCCCTCCTCCATAATCAACAAAGCCGCTCTCCTCGCTTATGAGGTTGAAGGATTCCAAAGCCCCCTTCAAGTGCTCCGTGATAGCCCTCTCAGCCTCCAAGTCCAGCCCTCTAATCACGTCTCCACCAGCGCCAACACCAAGCTCTCTAGAGGAGAGAGGGGAGAACCTGAGCTCCAAAAACCTCTCTCTAACCCTCCTCAAAGCCCCCTCAACAACCTCTCTCAGCAAGAGAGAACCCCGAAGACGTGTGTCTTTAGGTGCTAGAAAAGCTTTGGCGTTGCCTTTCAATGTCAATTGAGGACCTTAGCGCCTGGGCATAAACCCCTTATACTCAGCTCATGAGGTCTACTGAGGGGAGTTGCTGTGAGGTGTGTATTCTGTAGGATTGTTAGTGGCGATGAGAGAGCTGTTAAGGTCTATGAGGATGAGCTCTGCCTAGCCATAATGGACATAGCCCCCGTAAACCGAGGACACCTCCTGGTGATACCCAAGAAGCACTACGAGACCATACTCGAGATGCCGTTGAAGGAGGCCTCCCACATATTCGGAGTTGCTTGCATGCTCGCTAAAGCCGTTAAGAGGGCTGTTGGAGCTGAGGGCATAAACATAGTTCAGAACAACGGTAGAGCAGCTTGGCAGCACGTGTTCCACGTCCACATCCACGTGATACCAAGGTGGATAGGGGATAAGCTAGACCTCTACTGGCCTGCTTCGCTGAGCAGCTTCGAGCTACTTGAGGAAGTCGCCTCCAGCATAAGGAGGGAGTTGGAGGAGCTCAAGACTTAAACTTGAGCTTCAGCAGTATTTCACACGACAAGTCAAGTATCGAGTCCAAATCCCCGTTCTTGAAGGCCTCTATTAGCCTTAGGGATATCCTATCTGCTTCACTCAAGCTGTCTACGAGGAGATGCCTCAGAGAGACTACTATTAGAGTTCTCACGGCCTCCTCAGAGCCAAAGAAGGAGACCGCTAAGTTGTAGAGGAAGCTAGCGTCGTACCTCAAGAGCTTCAGTACGTCCGACTGACCAGTCCTAGTCAATAGGTAGTCGCAAAAGACCTCCACGAAGGCGTTCCCAACAACCTTATCCCTAATAACCTTAAAGACCTCCTCAACAGCCCTCCACCGCTCATCGTAGAGGACTTCTAGGCTACCGGTGTGGGGAGAGTCATCGGGCATTACTAGCAACTCCGAGAAGTCAGGTATAGACGTGAGCCATAATATTTAAACGCTATCTTCACGCAAGCCCCTTCAAGCTAAGCTAGCGACACGTAGTTCCTCCTAGACACCTTCCTCACGTTCACGAGCCCCTTACCCCTAAGAGAGGCTATGGCTCTAGAGAGAGTGCTCTTGGGAAGCGAGAGATCCCTCGCGATGTCGTCTTGAAATGCCGAACCACCCCTACTCTTGAGGTAGTCTAGTAGAGCAGCTTCCACACCAGAGACTTCACGCCTCCTCCTAGACGCGAAGACCACCACGACGGCCACAACGACTACCACCGCTAGAGCAGCTGGCACAACAACGCTAGGTGGCAAGAGGGGTTGCTCCTCAACTCCGCTGCTTCCTCCTCCACTACCACCTTCACTACTTGGAGGAGTAGTTGGAAGTATGTAGTCGAGCTCGTAGCTACCAGGCTCGAAGCTCATGGAGAGCCTCCCCTCGACAACCGACATCTCGATTGGGGCATCGCTCACGTAAGTCACCTGAGCGTCCTCAGGCAAGAT
>QMSN01000108.1 GCA_003650865.1 Thermoprotei archaeon | reverse complement strand
TTCATGAACGGCTCTTACCGCTCCGGTTACGAGATCATGTTTGCAATATTGAACTCGTGCACCAAGCCTGTGAGGAAGACCCATATATCCTACTACGCCAACATAAACTCTCTTCAGCTGGCGAAGTACTTCAAGGTGCTTAGAGACTACGGCTTTCTAACCGTGACTCAGGGCAATAGGGTTATGGTAACGTACAAGGGGCTTGTGCTCATCGAGAGACTTCGAGGAGTATTTAAGCTCATGGAGGAGACCTACAACGGTAACT
This sequence comes from Thermoprotei archaeon, assembly GCA_003650865.1. Lineage (GTDB taxonomy): Archaea > Thermoproteota > Methanomethylicia > Nezhaarchaeales > WYZ-LMO8 > QMSN01. The sequence continues at coordinate 4,286 of QMSN01000108.1, read as the reverse complement.
GCCTGCTACACGAAGTAGGCGAGCTCCTCCAAGAGGTTGTTGAGGAGGGAGGCTACCAGCTCTACGCGGGGCTGACCATAACCGGTAAGTCGGGTGTGCTACATGCATTCGACTACGCGTTGAGTCCCACATCAAACCCAGGAGTCCTAATACTCATAGCTGCGAGTGGAGGGGCCTCAAATAGCATGGAGGAGGTTTCTCAGCTGCTCTCCTTCACAGTTCAAGTGATAGACGTAGAGGGTTATGGCATCTACATATCAGCTCAAGGGGTTAGTGGTGAAGTTAAGGGCATGCTGCAGTCGATGCTCAAGGAGGGGCCTGCGAGCAGGGTCTACTTAATCGATGGAGGGCTGAAGAGAGAGGAGGTTGGAAGGAGGATAAGCTCAATAATTCGAGAGGTAACGTGTGCAGCCAAGGGGTCTATGTGAAGCCTTGACTATTACACAACGCAAACCTCTTCTCTACTTACGCAAGAAGTAAACCTTATAATTGGCCATGAAGCTATAGACCTCGTGCATAAAGCTTTAAGGAGTTTTAAGAGAGGCTTCAAGCCTGCTTTGACTTGCATAGCTCTCACCCTTCTGCTATGGCTTCTCATAAACTTCGCGTTGAGCTTCATAGGCACGAGCTTCAACTTAACAGTGCAGAATAGGCCTAGGCCAATGAAGCAACTGGCTCAGCTAGTGGACGTGGAGGACAAGTCCATGAGAAGCTTCTCTTCCTAAACTCCTCCGTCATCGACTTAAGAGAGGAGGTTGAGCTTTGGGCGTTGGACTAGCATTATGCCGTCTAGCTCCAGTTGAAATTTCGGTTAAGGAGGTTGCTTCATCAAGCCTCTTGGTAGACTCCACTTGACCCACGTACGGCAAGATTAAGAGGTTCTTGTGGACTATTTAATGTGGGATCTTCGGGGATTGCCGTGATAACAAAGGCCACCAAGAGCTACAGCAAGGAGGAGGTTCTGAAGCTACTTGACCCCATAGTCGCCGAGTGGTTCTCGAAGTTCCCCGACATAACCCCACCTCAGCGCTACGCCATTGTCCACATATACGAGGGCAAGAACGTCCTGATAGCATCTCCAACAGGTAGCGGCAAGACCCTGGCTGCCTTCATAAGCATCATAAGCGAGCTATTCAAGATGGCTAGGAGGGGGGAGCTCGAGGACAGTGTCTACTGCGTCTACGTCTCGCCTCTGAGGTCTCTAAACTACGATATATACAAGAACCTCAAGAAACCCCTCGAGGAGATCAAGGAGCTCGCCAGGTCTAAGGGGGTTGAGGTCGGTGACATCAGGGTTGCGGTTAGGACTGGCGATACAACTCAGTCTGAGAGGGCATCTATGCTTAGGAGGCCTCCCCACATACTCATTACGACGCCCGAGAGCTTGGCCATAATACTCTGCGCCCCCAAATTTAGGCTCAAGCTTAAGACGGTCAAGTGGGTCATAGTCGATGAGATACATGAGCTCTGCAGCTCTAAGAGAGGCGTCCACTTAACCCTAAGCTTAGAGAGGCTTCAGGAGCTCGTCGGTAAGCCCTTCACCAGAATTGGGCTTTCAGCCACCATACATCCACTTGAGACCGTAGCTGAGTTCTTAGTGGGCTACAACGACGATGGATCGCCTAGGGACTGCGTCATCGTCGACACGAGGTTCGTCAAGGCCATAGATCTCAAGGTGGTGTGCCCAGTCAACGACCTAGTGCACACACCAGCTTCAGTTACCACAGAGAAGATGTACAAGCTCCTCAAGAAGCTCATAAGGTCTCACACGACAACTCTCGTCTTCACGAACACTAGGAGTGGAACTGAGAGAGTCGTCTATCACCTATCTAAGCTCAAGGTGGTTGATGGTGATGAGCTCGCAGCACACCACAGCAGCTTGTCTAGGGATATTAGGAGGAGCGTCGAGGATAAGCTGAAGGAGGGCAAGATGAGGGCTGTCGTGTGCAGCACATCGCTGGAGCTCGGAATAGACATAGGCTACATAGACCTAGTAGCCCAGATAGGATCTCCAAAGTCCATATCGAGGTGCCTCCAAAGGGTTGGCAGGTCGGGCCACGCCCTCGACAAGGTCTCGAAGGGGATGCTCATAGGCCTTGAGATGGACGACCTCGTAGAGGACGCAGTAATGGTCTCTGAGGCCTACAAGGGGAGGCTTGACAGGGTCTACATACCTGAGAACGCCTTGGACGTCCTAGCTCAGCACGTAGTCGGCATGGCTCTCGAGAAGAAGTGGAGAGTCCATGAGGCATATAAGCTCATCAAGAGGAGCTACTGCTACAGAAACCTCCCTTACAGCAAGTTTGAGTCTATACTGAGGTACTTGAGCGGCAGGTACTCGACGCTCGAGGTCTATAGGGTCTACGGGAAGATATGGTATGACGAGAAGGAGGGGGTCTTCGGCAGGAGGGGGCCCCTGCTCAGGCTCATATACTCCACAAACATAGGCACCATACCGGACGAGGTGGCCGTCAAGGTCTTCACGCTGGACGGCAGATGGGTTGGAATGATAGAGGAGGAGTTCTTAGAGAGGCTTAGCCCTGGAGACGTCTTCATACTTGGAGGTAAGCCCTACGAGTTTAGGTATGCCATTGGGCTTAGGGCCTACGTGACCCCTAAGGAGGGTGTTAAGCCCACAGTTCCCTCATGGTTCTCTGAGATGCTCCCACTAAGCTTCGACTTGGGGGAGGCCATAGGTAGATTTAGGGAGGAGATGTTCAGGCTTGTGGAGGAGGAGCCTAAGAGCAAGGTCATCAAGCACCTGATGGAGGAGTACAGGTGCGATAGGAAGGCTGCTAACTCGATATACACGTACTTCTCCGTCGAGTCTAAGTTTCTAGACATGCTTGGAGTAGACGTCAAGCCGAACAACAGGGTCATACTAGTTGAGGACTACATAGACATGGAGGGGAGGCAGAACATAATATTCCACTGCGTCTTCGGCAGGAGGGTCAACGACGCCTTGTCGAGGGCTTACGCCTATGCTCTCATGAGGATGCTCGGCGTAAACGTCGCTGTAACCGTGGGGGACACGGGCTTCATGCTTACACTGCCTAGGAGGATGCTGAGAGACATAGAGGAGCTCCTCGACAAGGTGAACTCGGGGAATGTCAGGAGGCTCCTGAGAGAAGCTGTGAAGTACACTGAGATGGTGAGGAGGAGGTTTAGGCACTGTGCCACCAGAGCCCTCATGATACTTAGGAACTACAAGGGGAGGGAGGTTAAGGTCAGCAGGCAAATATTCAACGCCCAGCTGCTGATGGACGTGGTCGAGGACATAGAGGGCTTCCCAGTGCTAGAGGAGACCTATCGAGAGGTGCTGGAGGACCTCATGGACGTCAAGACCGCTGAGCTAGTCCTAAGAGAGGTTGAGATGGGGCTGCGGAGGTTCTATGTCATGCCGACCTACGACCTGCCCTCGCCCTTCGCCCACGGCTTGATACTGCAAGGCTTGAGCGACGTGATACTCATGGACGACAGGAGGGCCCTCCTACAGCAACTATACGACCAAGTCGTGGAGAGGGTTAAGAGTAGAGCTCAACAAGTCAGCGCTTGAGGAGGACTCGAAGTGGGCTTCAAGCTCCTCAAGGGCGTCGAGGTCGTCCTAGACCTACCAGGTCTACACCTAAGGGATAAAGGGGTTTTAGTAGTCACAGACCTACACATAGGCTATGAGCTCGCCCTCCAAAAGCAGGGGATATACATCCCCAAGTCCACCTACACTAGGACTAAGAGCTCCCTCAGGACTATGATAGAGGAGGCCCAAGCAGAGAAGCTTGTGATACTTGGAGACGTCAAGCACGAGTTTGGTGTGCCATCAGATCAAGAGTGGATTGAGGTCAAGGACCTGCTGAGGTGGCTTCAAGAGCTGGGGGTTGAGGTGCACGTGGTGAGGGGCAACCACGACAACTACATAATATCGATACTGAAGAGGTTTGGCGCTGGTCTCCACGATCCATCCATGGTCGTCGACGAGTACATGCTAGCCCACGGGCACAAGCCCCTAGAGGAGGTTCCAGACGACGTTGAGGTCATACTGATAGGCCACGAGCACCCAGCCATAGCCGTTAAGGGGTACTTCGGCGTCAAGGAGAAGTTCAAGTGCTTCTTGAGAGGTGACTGGATGGATAGAAAGCTCGTAGTGCTACCAGCTATGTCGCCACTAGCCGGAGGCTCCTCGGTGAACGAAGTGCCCAGGGAGTTCCTGCTATCACCTATACTGCGAGCTACAGACATAGACAGCTTCACGCCCATAGTGATTGAGCCAGGAGCTGGCGTCTACGAGT
>QMSN01000107.1 GCA_003650865.1 Thermoprotei archaeon | reverse complement strand
GGGTAGTAGTGGAAGAGTGGCTTCTTCTCTATTGGATCGACGTTAGCGGCTATGGCCTTCCCGTAGACCAGGCTGTAGAGCACCCCATCAACGTTCTTCCTAACACCACAGAAACCCGTTGAGCCCTTAGGTATCCTACACCTCCTATGACACAAGTTGCACTCAACAGATCCATCGCTAAGCTGAGTGTACAGCATAGCCTCCCTCAAAGGGTGAGCCTCCCACTAACATATGGCAGCTCTGGAATTTCAAGTTTATGAGGAGCTTAAGCTCCGGTCTACCGCTATGTATATCGTCTTGACCAGCTTCAAGCTTCCTATCGTGCGCTCAGTCGTCACGACGTGGGCTTTAAGCCTCTTAGCTAAAGCCAGTAAGTAGCAGTCTGCTAGTGAAAGTGTTGAGTAGAACTCGAGCTTTAGCCTAGCTGCCTCCACGGTGAGCTCCTCATCTGGAGAGATGAACTTTATAGGGCTCCTCCTGATGAGCTCGTGCTTGACCCGCGCAGCCTCCCACCCAAATACTCTAGCGTAGTTGTAGATGAACTCAGCCACGTTGACCTCGCACATGTACGCTTCAGCCCTACCGCTAAGCACATCTAGCAGCAAGTCTCTAGCCTCATCCACTCCAGCGAAGTAGGAGGCTAGAACCCCAGCGTCAAGGAGAAGCTTCTTCCTCAACCTCTCTTCTCCTCGAAGCCTCTATTAGCTTAACGACTTCGAGGGCCTTAGGACCGTCGATGCCGAACGCGTCGAGGAGGCTCTTAGGCTTCAGAGCTCTAAAGCCCTCGTCGTCCACCAAGAGCTCCAAGTAGGAGCCCTCAGTTATGCCGAGCCTCCTCCTAACCTCAGCTGGGAGCACTATAATGCCCTTTCTGTGAACCTTAACTCTAAACCTCTCCAAGGTGGCTCGAGAGCTCTAGTTTAGCCATCTCAATATAAGTTTAACGTTTAACTTGAGCGAGCTCCTCCTTAGGGAAACCCCCGTACTTCTCCCTCAAAACTCTGTGCAGGACCTTCCATCCACCCATCTTTGGGAGGCTCTCTAGGAAGACTACGTATCTAGGAACTTTGTAGCTTGCAAGCCTCTCCCTGCAGAACTCTATGATCTCTTCAGGCGTGGCCTCAACACTGGGCTTTAAGACCACAGCTGCTGCTGGGACTTCACCCCTCCTCTCGTCGTACTTAGCGAAGACAGCTGCCTCAGCGACCTTCGGGTGTTTGACAAGCACGTTCTCGACTTCAGCTGGATATATCTTCCAGCCCGACATTATTATGACGTCCTTCTTCCTCCCAGTTATGTAGAGGACTCCATCCTCGTCTAGGTAGCCCACGTCACCCGTCAAGAACCACCCGTCGGACAGAAAAACTCTCTCAGTCTCCTTGGGCTTCCTCCAGTAGCCCTTAGCCACGCTGGGACCCCTCAACGCTATCTCACCGACCTCTCCTGGCGGAAGCTCTCTGGATGGATCGTTCTCATCGACTATCTTGACCTCGCAGTAGCCTATTGGCGCCCCGACGCTCATGAAGCCCTTGGAGAGCTCGGGGAATCCTACTGGAACAGCTGTAGCCGTCCCTACAACTATGGTCTCTGAGAGGCCGTAGGCGTTGACGACCTCTATGTGGGGGTACCTCTCCACAAACTTCCTCCAGACCTCCTGTGGCGTCGGTGCTCCACCAGTTATTATGCACCTAGCGCTCCTCAAGCTGTCCTCAGCCCTTGGAGGAGCCTGGACTAGGCTGTAGAGGACTGGAGGCATCCCTGAGAGGACCGTGGCTTTGTAGTGCTCAGCCAGCTTCAAGTACTCGTCGAGCTTAAACCTCTCCATGACTATGAAGGTTGCTCCATACCTCAACGCCGTTATGCCCCAGCTTATCCCAACGTGGAAGTGGGGGTAGAAGCCCAAGTACACGTCTCTGTCCGTGAGCCTCAAGACCCACCTCTCTGCCTCCACAGCCGCCATCCAGTTCCCGTGGGTCAGCATGGCCCCCTTGGGAACCCCCGTCGTGCCAGCTGTGTACTGTATCTGACATAAGTCGTCTAGTGAGCAGTTAGCAGGCCTAATGAAGGGGGAGCCCATCTCGACGAGCTGGCTCCACGGTATGGCTCCTTCAGCCTCACCCTCCAAGACCACGACTACGTCTAGGCTTGACGCCTCCTTAACCTTAGACAGCGAGCCGTAGACCTCTCTCGACGCTATGAAAGCCTTAGGCTCTGAGTCCATTATTATGTAGGCCAGCTCAGGAGGCTTAAAGCTGGGGTTTACAGGCACAGCTATTGCTCCAACCCTCCAGGCCGCGAAGTAGCATATGACCGTCTCAGGTCTATTGCCAGTGCCCACGCATACTCTATCTCCAAACTTGACCCCTAGCCTCCTAAGCCCCGATGCAACCCTATTGACCACTTCGTGCAGCTCCTTGTACGTGTAGCCCACACCTCTCTTTGGATCCACCATGGCCTCCTTGCCGCCGTAAAACCTGGCATTCGAGTCTAAGAAGCTCGTGAAGTTAGGCACGTCGAACCCCCCATCAGCTCAAGGAGTCAAGAACCTCCTTAGGCGGCTTCTTAGTGAACAAGCTCACTATGAAGAACAGCGGTAGAGATACAGCTAGAGCTGGTATGACTGGGTATATCCAAGTGACTTTGTAGAGGAGTAGGTACCAAGAGACGCCGACGACCAACCCCGATATCATCGATGCCAGAGCCCCAGCTCTAGTAGCCCCCTTCCAGTACAGGCCTATCGTCACAGGCCCTAGGAAGCACGCAAATATTGTTCCAAAGGCTGCTCCAACTATCTCAACTATTATGCCAGTTGGGTTTAGAGCTAGGATAGCGGCTATGACGGCGAAGACTATTGGCGAGAGCCTAGCCAACGTGACGAGCCTTCTCTCCCGAACGTTGGGCTTAACCACTTGGACGACGTCTCTAGTTAGAGCAGCTGAGAGCACGAGTAGAGTAGCGGCTAACGTCGACATGGACGCAGCTACTGGAGCAGCTAGCACAAGCCCCCTGACACCTGAGGGAGCTATTAGGGCTATGGTCCTCGGTATGACCCAGTCAGAGTGCTTAAACATGAATTGAACATCGTTCGGGCTGACTTGGCTGTCAAGTATGAGGTGGCAGAAGGCGCCTAGCGAGAACACTAGGAAAGCGTAGATGGCCACTGCTATGGAGCTTATGATCCTGCCGTTGTTTATGACCCTCATGTCTCTAGCGGCGTAGAACTGCATGAGGAGTGTCGGCAGGGCTATCTGGGCCATGCTTATCGAGAACGTTATGCTCATGATGAGGGTCGGGAGCATACCAGCCTTAACTGCTGGTGGAGGACCTGCACCGTCAAACCTAAGCCACAAGTATCCGGGTATCCTGTCCAGTATCATCATGTCCCTGAGCTGCTCAAGCCCTGTTATGGGGCCTCCTACAGCCGACATTATCAAGTAGAAGGCTATCGCTGAGGCGCATAGCATGAGTGCCCCTAGAACTAGGTTGTTGAGGGCTGTTGCCTTGAGGCCTCCCAAGCCTACGTAGATCAAGACTGGTATCACTAGTAGCAACAGCCCTAAGGAGTAGTCGACCTCCAAAACCGTGGATAGTATTATGGCCCCACCCATGTAGACGCTCGTCAAGTAGAGGGTGAATAGGAGGATTATGACGGCGGCTGATACGACCTTAACTCCCTTGCTGTGGTACCTGTGCTCTAGGAAGTCTGGGACGCTTATTATGTTGGTCTTAGAGGCGTACTTGAATAGCCTCTCAGCGACCAAAGCCCACGTCAAGACGACTCCTATGACGTGCCAAGCCGTCAGCCAAGACCCAAAGCCCAAGTTAAACGTGTAGGTAGCTCCTCCACCACCGAGGAATGATGCTGCGCTGAAGTATGTCGCCATGAACGAGAAGGCGAGAACCCAAGCTCCAAGCCCACGCCCAGCTAGGAAGTAGCCGACCATAGACCTGCTTATCCCATAACCCTTGACTCCTATCGCTATTACGACTATGAGGAGCGCAAGTATTATCGAGGCGTCTAGGTAGTCCAGCAAGCCTATCTCCTCTCACGGGCCTTGTATACCCCGTAGGCAACCCCCAAGACGAGGGCTACGAGGGCAACCACATAGCCGCTAAATATGGCGAAGTCCACTTAACACCCCTCCAACGCTTTGAGGCTTGAGGGACTGCATTGACGTGGGCTTGAGCTTAACCTCAAGCGCGACACCTCGTAGACTCTAGCTATCTCTGGAACTTTTTAAGTCATTTGTGTACAGAAGTGTGCATTGAAAAAATCTAAATCTCTAACTCAAAGATACTACTTAGATGCTTGTGAGGGCTTACGAGCTGGCTTGCGGAGACTTCGCAGTAGTGGGGTTTGAAGAGCCTCTCTCCAGAGCTCTCTACGTGCTATCTAGGGGCTGTAGAGAGGTAGTGGTTGTCGACGACGAGAGGAGGTTTAGAGGTGTCTTATCCGACGTGAGGCTCCTCAAGCTTCTCTTGGACTACGGCTACACGGCTAAGCTCATGGACAGCCCGGTCAGCCTCTTCCTAGACGATAGGGCTCCAGCCATGCACTACGCGTACCCCTTAGAGGCAG
>QMSN01000106.1 GCA_003650865.1 Thermoprotei archaeon | reverse complement strand
CCTCTATGAGCTTCAGGAGCTCCTCCATGCTCGACGGTACCTTAACGCTCATTTCTCACCAAGCCCCTCAGCCCTCTTAAAGTAGGGGTTTGGACCAAGCTTCCTAATTCTCTCAGTGAACTCGTGAGCTACCTTGACAAACTCGCCGGCCATGGCCGACGACATGAAGAACATGTCGAGCCTATCGCCGCCGAAGCCCAGGAGATCCAGTATCTTCTTTAGGAACTGGACCCTAGCCTCAGCCTTCAAGTTGCCGTCGACGAAGTGGCACTGCCCCTTTAGGCATCCAGCTACAAAGACGCCGTCTGCTCCTAGCTCAAACGCCTTCAGTATGTAGAGCATGTCAACCTTCCCTGTGCACGGTAGCCTGATGATCCTCACGTTTGGCGGGTACTGCATCCTCGACACTCCAGCTAGGTCAGCTGCTGCGTAAGCGCAGTGCTCACAACAGAAAGCGACTATGATGGGCTCGAACTGCTCACCCAACGCTCAACCCCCCAACAAGCCCATGAGCTGAGCCAGCACTTGGTTATCCTTAAAGTGCCTAAGCTGCATGGCCCCCGTCCTACACGTAGCTGCACAAGCTCCACAGCCCTCGCACTCAACTTCATGCACTCTAGCAACCCTCTTGCCCGGCGCCACCTCAACTATCTCTATCGCCTTGTATGGGCAAACCTTCTCACAGTGCCCGCAGCCAACGCATAGGGACTCGTTGACGTAAGCCCTGACCAGCTCGACCTCTATGAAGCCCCTAGACATGGGTATGGAGGCCTTAGCTGAAGCAGCCAACGCCTGAGAGACCGTGTCCGTTATGTCCTTAGGCCCTTGAGCCCCACCAGCTATGAAGATCCCAGCTACCTTAGAGTCTACGGGTCTAAGCTTGACGTGCTGCTCCTTCAAGAAGCCGTCGGGCCCGACGTCTATGCCGAGCACCTTGGCTAAGTCGGCTGTGCCCTCGCTAGGCGTCAAGGCGGCTGACAGCACCACTAGGTCAGCTGGTATCTCTATGGGTTCTCCTAGAAGTGTCTCCTCAACCCTAACGATGAGTAAGCCGTTCTCCTCCCTTATCTCAGCGACCCTACCTCTAACGAAGTTGACGCCCATGGACTGGACTTGCTTGTAGTAGAGCTCCAAGCTGCCTATGGCCCTCATGTCTATGTAGCATATGTAGATGTCGCAGTCCGGCATCTTCTCCTTGATCATCTTCGAGGCCTTCAAGGCGACGGCGCAGCATATCCTAGAGCAGTACGGGTTAGTCCTCTCATCTCTAGAGCCAGTGCACTGTATCATGACTATGCTCCTCGGAGGCTCGCCTGTGGATGGCCTGATAAGCTTGCCCTCAGTCGGCCCTCTAGGGTCGAGCATCCTGGCCAGCTGGAGCTGAGTTATGACGTCCTTGTAGGTGCCGAAGCCGTACTGCTCTATGACCGTCGGCTTAAACTCGCTTATGCCAGTAGCCGTTATTATCGTGCCAACCTTCAGCTCGATCTCCTTGGGCTCCTCCTTCAGGTTTATCGCGTTGTGAGGACAAGCCTCAACGCACTTACCGCAGAAGTCGCATGAAGCCTCATCTATCGCGTAGGCCTGTGGATAGGCGTCGGGGTGAGGTCTATATATCGCCGCTCTCTTCGTCAAGTTCAAGTTCCACTCGTCGTCGACCCTTATGGGGCACGCTGTAACGCATAAGCCGCAGCCTGTGCACTTAGCCACGTCGACGTAGCGAGGCTTCTGCTTGACCTTAACTATGAAGTTGCCTACGTGCCCCTTAATCTCCTCGACCTCTGAGTTAAGTAGGAGGTGTACATTCGGGTTCTCAGAGACCTCCTTGAATAGAGGTGTAAGCATGTCGGGTAGGGGCTCGTCAACTAGGAATGTCCTCGCAAGCTTAAAGGCGGATCCACCTAGGTATGGGCTCTTCTCGATGAGGTAGACCTCGAATGGCTCACCCTCTAAGAACATGGTTGCCCTTAAAGCTGCTGCACTAGCCGTGGCAACTGTGTCCGGTATGTCCTTAGGCCCTGTGGCTGCTCCACAAACGAATATGCCTGGCCTAGAGGTATCTACTGGAGCTAGCTTGTAGTGCTTGGGCTTTATGAAGCCAAACTCATCCATCTCTAGGTTTAGTAGCTTAGCTACCTCCTTGGTTCCCTTGGAGGGTATCATGGGGCAGGCTAGAACCACTAGGTCAACCCTGAGCTCGATGAGCTCGCCGCTGACAGTATCCTCAACCCTCGCTATTAGATCCCCAGTCTCCTCGTCCTCCCAGACCTCGGCAACCCTACCCCTGATGAAGTTTATGCCCATGGTCTGGGCTCTCTTATAGTACTCCTCGTAGCCCTTGCCAGCAGCCCTTATGTCTATGTAGCATATGTAGATCTCCGCATTGGGGTTCTGCTCGAACTTCAATATCTGAGCGTTCTTCATGGCTGCCATGCAGCACACAACTGAGCAGTAGGGGACGTACCTCTCATCTCTAGCTCCAACGCAGTTCACTATGAGTATCCTGTTGGCAGGTTTCTTGTCGCTAAGCCTCACAACCTTGCCTTCAGTCGGCCCTGTTACGTCGAACATCCTTGTGAACTGCATTAGTGTCACGACGTTCTTGTACCTGCCATAACCGTACTGAGATAGAGGTTCTGGGTTGAACTCCTCCCATCCAGTGGCTACTATTATGGCTCCAACCTCAACCTCAAACTCCTCGCCCTTATCATCGAAGTTTATGGCTCCAGCTGGACAAACCTTCTCACATACTCTACATATCCCCTTAGTCAAGTAGAGGCAGTAGTTGGGGTCTATCGCGTACTTTCTAGGGACGCCTTGAGGGTAGGGTATGTATATCGCCTTCCTCATCCCAAACATGTTCCACTCGTCAGGAGCTCTGCCCGGGCACTTCTCAGCGCATGTGCCGCAGCCTGTGCACTTGGTCATGTCTATGTACCTTGGATGCCTCTTAATCTTGACCTTGAAGTGCCCGGGCTCGCCCTCTACAGCTACGACCTCGGAGTTCGTGATTAGATCGATGTTGGGGTGCGCTAAGACGTCGTTCATCTTCGGCGAGAGTATGCACATGGCGCAGTCGTCCGTCGGGAATGTCTTGTAGACTCTAGCCATGTTGCCCCCTATGACAGGCCTCCTCTCGACTAAGTAGACCTTGTACCCCATGTCGGCTAGGTCTAGTGCAGCCTGTATGCCAGCTATGCCTCCACCTATGATGAGCACGGACTTAAGCCTGCCGTAGTGAGGCTTAGCGAGGTTGAGAGCGGCTTGTAGCCCAGCGACTCCACCGCCTATGACCACGGCCTTCTTGGTCACGTCCTCCTTGACCGTGCCTACCTCCTCGTGCTCCTGGACCCTCATGACAGCTGCTCTAACAAGCCTCTTAGCCTTCTCAGTAGCCTTCTCGGGCTCGTTTATATGCACCCACGAGCACTGCTCTCTTATGTTCGCCATCTCCAAGTAGAACTTGTTTAAGCCAGCTTCCTCCAAGCAACGCCTAAAGGTGACCTCATGGAGCTTGGGGGAGCACGAGGCCACTACAACTCTATTGAGGTTGTGCTCCTTAATGGCGTCCTTAATGAGCTTCTGCCCAGCTTCTGAGCACATGAAGAGGTAGTCTTTAGCGACCACCACATTGGGGAGCTTCTCAGCGTACTTCCTGACCTCCTCGACGTTCACCGTGGCAGCTATGTTCTTACCACAGTGGCATACGAAGACTCCAACTCTCACATCACTCGCCAAGGCACCCCCTCACCCCTCTTTAGATATCTCGACGGGTATGTGCTTGCTTAAGGGCGCCTTGGTCTCATCGTCCACCTCGAGCTTCATGAGTGATAGCGGGCTGCAATCTGGGAAGTGTATTGGCATGAAGAGGGTGCCGGGCAACCCTTTAGGCGATACCTTGACCTTAACCTTGAGGGAGCCCCTAGGCCCCTTGACCTCGACTACGTCGCCCTCGCTCAAGCCCATCTTGGAGGCGTCTTCACCCGAAACCTCCAAGTAGGCTTCTGGCAGCTGCTTAGATGCGAAGCTGAGCCTCCTAGTCATGTTGCCCGAGCCTAGGTGGAATGGAGCTCTACCAGCTATGAGCGTGAAGCCCTCTGAGCCCTCAGGGCTCCTCGAGCTTGGAGGGCTGAGCTTGACTTCAGGCTTGGCCTCTCTCGCCTTCACGAGCTTGCCTCCAACCTTAGAGACCTCTTCGACCGTCAAGTTGGAGTAGTGGCTAACCGTCGAGGTTATCTCGTTGAAGACGTCGATCCAAGACGAGTAGTTGAAGCCGCTGGCCCCCATGATTGTCGCCAACTCGGAGAATATCGTCCAGACGGGCTTGGCGTCGTTGAAGGGGTCTATGGCCTTACCGCTCTTCTGAACTCTACCCTCAACGTTTGTGTAGGTCCCTTCGTACTCAGCCCAGGAGCATGCTGATAGCACTACGTGTGCTAACTTTGTGGTCTCGCTTGGGAATATGTCGACGACCACCAACAGCTCGAGCTTGCTCAAGGCCTCCTCAACGAGCTTCGTGTCTGGGAGGGAGGCAGCTGGGTTGAAGCCGACGACTATGAGGGCTTTGAGCTCTCCTCTAGCCGCAGCCTCGAT
>QMSN01000105.1 GCA_003650865.1 Thermoprotei archaeon | reverse complement strand
CCTCAATAGTGAGGCTACTCAAATAGTATATAAGCATTACGTAGCAATAGTGCTTTAAATATGAGCTAATATTCTTTTTGTCTTTTTACCTCCTCTTTCTAGACCTCTTAGCGCTAGTCTTTTCAGCCTCCTCAATCTCTCTAGCTAAGAGGCCTACGCCCATGAGCCTCCTGAAGGCTGAATTCATGAACTTGACGTGAGAGCCCTTCTGTCCAACAAACGCCCCAAACTCTCCCTTCACCTTGACGAGTATGCTTGGACCAGCGAAGTCGGCGTCCACGACGTGCTTATGAGCCCAAGCAACTGGGTGTATAGCCCTTATGAAGTCCACGAAGTTTAGGGTGAGCTCTAGAGCTCTAAGCTTCATCCCAACCTCGCGCTCCATCTTCGTGATCCTCTCACCTCCTCTACCTATCAGCCTAGCTAGGTAGCCCTCCTTGACCACTATGAGAGCATCTGGGACGTGCTCTACGGATATGTTGAACCTGCTCTTGTCAACTAGCAGGTCTAGGGCTGTTATGACGTCTGCATCAGGTGAATGGGTCCTAGCGACCTCGACGACTCTACGCTCAGACTCGCTTAGAGGCCTCTTCCTCATCTTCATCTCCAAGAGAAGCCTTATACCCCTCTTAGCTCCAGGCCTAACTATGTCCTTCAACCCTAAATCCACGACCTTAGCCCTCTCCTCCCCCAGGAGAACCTCTCTTAGAACTGTTATCCCGCTAGCATCAGACCCCAAGAAGCTTTGTAGGACTGGGTCTCCTGCAACTATGAACTTGCTCTCTCGGCCTATCCTCATGAAGACCTCTATGGCGCTCTCAGGGCTTACGGCTTGAGCGTCGTCTATTAAAACAACCGAGTGATCGAATGTCCTGCCCCTCAAGTAGTGAGTGTCAGCGAACACTAGCTTGCCCTGCCTTATCAATGCCTCCACGTCGCTCCACTCCACCAAGCCCGTCAGCAAGTCCTTCAAGTAGGCGGAGGCCAAGTCGTAGTACATGTCTCCAGCCTCTAGGGATGTGACCTCCCTATTAGTCACCACGTCGACTACTGGACGAGCAACAATAAACCTCCTATACCTCCCAGAAGTCACAGCTTCAAGCCCATAGAGCAGGCTTATGAGGCTCTTCCCAGTGCCCGTGGGGCCGAAGACCCCGATCACCTCGTACTCGTCGCTTAAAAGCGACTTCATAAGCTCCTGCTGTCCAGGACTCATGGGCTTGACCTTATCCATGAGCATCGGCATAGCCACCCCGATTAATCTAGTTGGGACGTTCTCATAAAGCTGGCTACTTGACCTAGCCAGCCCACCTAAGCCACGTAGAGGTTTTTATGGCTGAGAGGGCTAACTATATTGAAGTGGAGTTATGCCTAAGCTACTCCTCGAACTCCCACAGAGCCTCTACGAGAAGCTCAGGAGAGAGGCCTTAGAGAGGGGCTTGACTATTGAGGCCTACCTTAAGACCCTCTTAGAGAGGCTCGTCGGCGGAGAGGGGCTTAAGCGTGGTGGTGAAGCAAGAGGCTTGAGAGCTAAGAGCAGGATACCAGATGGATTCTACGAGGCGTTTAAGAGGTGGTGGAGGGCTAGAGGGCATGTGTCCTTTGAGGAATTCGTCGAGCAAGCTGTGAAGGAGGGGTACAGCGTAGGCGACGTGTACACTTGGTCGTACAGGCTCTGGACGAAGTTTGAGGAGCAGGAGGAGAAGAGCGCTCTCAAGCTGCTTGAGAGAGTGAAGGCCTCCAAGATCCTCATGCTAAGTGAGCTCAAGCCGAGGAACCCTAAGCTCCTAGTTGAACTCGCTAAAAGCGCTGGCGTCGAGGTCATTGAAGGAGCTAGGGACTTGGCCCTCGTCGACAGGGAGTTCTACGAGAGCTTCTTGAAGAGGCTTAGCGAAGTGCCTAGGGACATGAAGGGCTTAAGCTTACCTGAGGAGAAGCTGCTGAAGTTTCTGTGGGAGAACGGCTTGGTCTACCTAGACGTTGAGGGCCGCTGGAGGCTTACTTAAACCCCTAGCCACTTTTAATAGCCTCTAAGCGAAACCATATATGGGGAGGATGGTTAAGAAGTTCAAGAAGTTCGTGAAGGTCGTCAAGGCAAGAGCCCCCTGGCTCGAGCACATAATAGAGGGCGTAGATGATGCAAGCGACTTAAACCCTGTGGACGTCGTCGTGAGAGCTCCTTCAGGCAGCCTATGCGTCTACTGCAAAGGCTCTAAGATGCTGTGCGGCAAGAGCCAGTGCCCAATAATAGTTAAGGCCTACAGCCTCGTGAAGGTCAAGCAGGCGCTAAACGCGCTCGACATCAGGGGATCCTCACCTCCAGCAGTGTTCGTTGGGAGGCACGGCTACCCCTACGTCTACGCAGGCCCCTTAATCCCGCCCTTTGAGGGGGATACCAGCATCCTAGACACCCCTGAGCTTTGGATTCAGGCTTCAATACAGGACATAGTGGACTTCAGGGTTAAGCTTGTGAGGGGCAAGGCCAGGTTCAACGTCCACGAAGCTAGAAACCCCTCTAGGATACTTGAAGAGGCTCAGCTCATGGCCATGGGCTCTAGGCCCGTGAGCTCAGAGATGGAGCTGCTCAGAAAGCCCAGTGCAAGCATCCTACTCGACGACGAGGTTCAGCCCATGGGCCCCTCAGCACCCATGAAGGACTTGAGGATAGACAATGTTAGCGTCAACAAGCAGATCGAGAAGGCCGTTGGAGACGTGGATCTAAAGGCTAGAGACGCCATACTAGAGCTATACGCTAGGGGGGTCCCAGTATCCCACATACAGAGGGTCTTCAGCGTGGGGCTGCTGGGGGTTAGAGATCAGAGGAAGCTTGTGCCTACTAGGTGGAGCATAACAGCCATCGACAGCACGATATCGAGGACCCTCAGGGACGAGCAGGTGAAGAGAATGCCTGAGATCGACGACTATAGAGTGTACTGCTTCGACTTCCTCGACAACAGGTTCGTGGTGCTCATGACACCCTCCAAGTGGAGCTACGAGTCCATAGAGGCCTGGTTCCCAGGCACAACGTGGAACCCAAGTGGAGAGACCGTTGCCTTCTGCGGAGACTGGGAGGGCTACTGGGGTAGGACTACCTACGCATCCATGGGTGGATGCTACTACTCAGCTCGACTAGCAGTTGCTGAGTACCTATCGAGGATAGGTAGGCAGGCCTCAGTGCTCGTCTTGAGGGAGTCCCACCCGGGCTACATAATGCCCGTAGGTGTGTGGATAGTGAGGGAGAGCGTGAGAAAAGCGTTGGAGAAGGGCTATGAGAGCTACAGCAGCTTAAAGGAGGCTTTAGAGGGCATGTTCAGCAAGCTTTCGATAAAGCCCAGCCTCTGGCTTCAAGTGAGCAAGCTCCTCAGAGACCTAGTCAAGCAGGAGAGGTTGACGAGGTACCTAAAGGCTCAGAGAGCTGAGCACGCTTAACAGCGTCTTAAGAGTGGTACGAGAATAGAAACTGTAAAATAGGTGGAGGACATACATTTATCGATGAAAAATTCATGAGAAAAAATCTTTGGGCAAAGTTGTTGGAGAGAGGTTCAAGGCTAAGGCATTCTGAGGCTGCTTCGCTGTTCTTGGATATCCTCAGAGCCGTGGAGAGAGGGGATGGCGGGCTTGTCAAGCTAGTCTCCTTCCTCTCAGCTCTATCAGCTAGAGGCCCAGGGCTAAACGAGGTCTATGGGATGTGTAGAGCGATATTGAGGTCTAGAGCTAAGAGAGTTAACTTGAGCTTCAAGGGAGAGGCTGTTCAAGTTGGGAGGACTGACAGGAGCAACATAAGCCTCGTCAACGTCACAACTCCAGCTGCAGTGTTGGCCTCAGCTGCTGGAGGAGTAGTCCTTAAGTGCTCTTTCAAGCAGTGGAGCGAGCCGAACCCCTTAGAGCTCCTAGAGAGCTTGGGCGTGAACCCCTACATGGACCCCAAGAGGGCTGTTAGAGCAGCTAAGAAGCTGCACCTCCTGATATGGTCGTCGTCAATAAGCTTCAAGTGGTCCACGAGGCTGGCTGAGGTTGGAGAGCCCTACTTGGAGCTCCTCGAGTACTCTAAGAGGCCTCTGCTAGCCGCTATATCAACGTCTCTAAACCCCTTCAACGCCAAGAGGGCATTTAGAGGAGTACCAGACTTGAAGCTGGCTAGGCTTGTGGCCAACTTATTTAGGAAGCTGAGATCCAAGTTCGCCTTAATACCCGTAGGCTCCGGGCCCAATGGAGCTGCGCTCAACTGCCTCTCTAACGTTGGGAAGACCACGATATACGAGGTCTCCAGCAAGAGGATATCTCGATACGACGTCGAGCCAGAGGACTTCGGCTTGAGCAGGGCTAGGCTCGAGGACGTGAGGCACATCGAGAGCAGGGAGCTCAGGGCTAAGGTCACAGTTGAGATACTGGCTGGACTCCGTAAGGGGCCTCTACGAGACCTCGTGCTCCTCAACGCAGCTGGCATACTGTACGCAGCTGGAAAGGTGAAGTCAATTAAAGATGGATGTGAGCTGTGCACTAAGGTGATAAGCGAGGGGGAGCCGATTAAGAAGCTCGCCTCACTAGCTAAGACCTCAGGCGGAGACGTGAACAAGCTCAAGCTGTTCATGAGGTACTAGCGCTTTTCAAGT
>QMSN01000104.1 GCA_003650865.1 Thermoprotei archaeon | reverse complement strand
CTACAACGAGTAGCTTGATGTCACTCACGCCTAATTCTCTAAAAATGACGACCACATCGTGGTAGTTGAGCATTACATCAACCTCCATGCACTGACGGTATCAGAGTTACTTCCCTCACTCCCTTTAGCGACATCTTGAGGTCGCCGACCACGTTAACGTCCACACCGTCAACCAAAACTATTATGTCAGGCTTAATGCTCTGAAGTCTATCGCTGAGTAATCTTTCAATAAGCCTTGAATTGTTGCTGCAAGCCCTCAAGATAACATCTAGCAGAGAAGCCTGTTCATCGACCTCAACCTCAGTGTAGGGTTTTCCAGCAAGTGGCTTTAGGATAGCCATGAAGCGCACTCTCACCTTCACTTAGACCACCACTCGCCCATTGAGGTGGTAGAGGTCAGCACGGAGGTTTCTTCACGGTTGTCAGTGCAGGTCAGCTTCTTCATCCCTCGGGTACCCTAACGAGTAAACGTATATAAAATCTTCCTTCAACTATCATGGTTGGCTTAAGATGAGAGGGTTAGAGAGCAACCCCTTACTACTGAAGGAGGTCATTAAGTCCCAAGTAGAAGGTAAGGTAGGACATGAAGGGAGAATGAGGGCTGCCAGCGACTGGCATGCTAGGAGGAAGCCCATAGGTTGTGGGCTCACAATACATCCGGGCATCGGGTGTCCTCTTCAGTGCGCCTACTGTTACATATATGACATGGGCTTTGAGGCCTACGCAACTCCTTACTCGCTGTCAGGTGACCAATTGACATTAGCGTTACTTTACAATAGGTACTTCGTCCCTGGACCTTGGGGTACCTACCTAGCCTTCGGCAGCGTAACGGAGCCCTTATTACCTAACATAGCTGGTAAGACCTTAGAGTATATGAAAAGCATAGCGCTTAACCTTGGCAACCCTTGTCAAGTTGCTACTAAAATCCCCGCTTCCGACGATCTGCTTGATAGAATTAAATCCATTAGAGGTCTGAGGCTATCGATACTTGTTACCATAACAAGCTTGAGGAAGTACCGGGCTTTAGAGGAGAAGGCGTCTGAACCCATGGAGCGTTTTGAGTTTATACGTAGAGTGAGGCGTAAAGGGTTTAAGCCATTTCTATTTTGGAGGCCATTTCTTCCAGGCTTACCATTAGAGGAAATAGAGGAGATGGTATGTGAAGCTAAGAGAAGTGGGGCTTACGGTGTTGTTGTTGGAGGTTTGAGGTTATCACACAACATAGTCAAGAGGCTTGTGGGTAGAGGCATGGATTTAAGGCTTCTGAAGAGTATTGTCGATCTGGATAGGTTGAAGAAGGGCTTCGTGGACGTTAAAATTGGAGATAAGGAGGTCGAGGAAGTTAGGAGCCTAGTGACAGCTAAAGGAATGATATTTCTAAGGAGAGCATGTTGCGCCAACACTGCCTCTCAAGTCCTAGAGGGATTTGAAGACGCCATATGTCCAAGCCTCTGCTTTCTCTCAAAGAGAGCTTGTGACCCCTCCTGTCCCTCCAAGTGTTACAACAAGGCGTTGAGGTATCCACACCATGTTGACGTAGAGAGCGTGGTCTCCTACGTATTGAGGACAAAGAGCTTTCACATAGAACAACAAGGTGTTACTCTAGTGGTTGAGACCAGCAAAAGAACCTGTGACGTCAAGTGGGCTTCATCAGTTTTAACTCAGGTGCTCCGTAGGAAAGTCGTCTTTAAGTTGCATTGACCAGCCTGTTTAGCCAACCTACTGCTCTACGGCTGTGGAGCGGCTTCATGACGTTTATATCTCTTAGCTAACCTAGTTAAGTACCCTGCAACCCTGTTAAGTAAATGCTTGGCTCTTATTGTGGATACTTCGAACACAAGCTTCTTGTTCTCACTGTAGTCTAGACTAACCCTATCGTAGTAGTTCTGCATAATCTGCATGGCGAGCCTCTTCACGATGGAGGGCCTCACTTTACCCATAGCTCCACCAGCCTAGACCACCTAACTACAGTGGTTATTTAAGCTTTGTTTTCACCCATGCTATCGCTGCTTCGAAACGTTAAAATGAAGAGCAGGGCAGAATACTTGGTTTGGGGAGCTCTATGGCTGAGTTACCGCTAGCTCCTATAGATAGGATCATAAGGAGAGCTGGAGCAGAGAGAGTTGGTGATGATGCTGTTAGAGCTCTATGCAAAATACTGGAAGACGTGGCTCTAGACATAGCGAAGGAAGCCGTCGAACTTGCAAAGCATGCTGGGAGAAAGACCGTCACAGCTGATGACATAAATCTAGCGGTGAAACACGTCTTGAGATGGTTGAGCGTCAGTGTATACAAGTGAAGTTAAGTCCTCCTTTCTTTGCCATGAGTAAAAGTTATATAGAAGCTTCTTCTCATTACTCTCCGAAGTTCCATTAGAGGTGATACTCATGGCTGCAGCTCTAGCAGGACAAGTTGGTGGTATCCCTGTCTTAATACTTAAGGAGGGATCGACAAGGACTGTTGGCAGGGAAGCTCAAAGGGCCAACATAGCTGCTGCAAGAGCTATAGCAGAGACTCTGAGGACCACCCTAGGACCTAGAGGCATGGATAAGATGCTAGTCGACAGCTTGGGCGATGTTACCATCACGAATGATGGTGCTACTGTCCTCGACGAGATGGATGTGCAGCATCCCGCAGCTAAGATGCTAGTGGAGATAGCCAAGGCTCAAGATGAAGAAGTAGGAGACGGTACAACGACAGTTGTTGTTTTGGCTGGAGAGCTCTTGAAGAAGGCAGAGGAGCTGATGGCTAAGAACATTCATCCAACCGTGATAATTGACGGTTATAGCAAGGCTCTTGAGTATTGCCAGAAGGAGCTTGAGAAGCTTAGCTCACCGATATCGCTAAATGACGATGAGCTTCTTAAGCTAATAGCTAAGACCGCCATGCATGCCAAGGTCGTGAGCTCTGTCAGGGATTACCTAGCGGACTTAACTGTCAAGGCGATAAGGCAGATAGCTGAGGAGAGGGATGGTAAGATAGTTGCCGATGTAGATCAAGTGCAGCTCGTTAAGAGGCAAGGCGGAAGCGTTATGGACACCAAGCTAATTCAGGGCGTAATAGTTGACAAGGAGGTAGTTCACACTGGGATGCCTAAGCGCATCGAGAAGGCCAAGATAGCACTGCTTGACTGTCCACTAGAGGTTGAAAAGACGGAGCTTGACGCTGAGATAAGGATAAGTGATCCTGCACAGATGAAGGCGTTCATCGAGGAGGAGGAGAGGATACTGAGAGGCATGGTTGACAAGATCAAGAGTGTAGGAGCAAACGTTGTGTTCTGCCAGAAGGGTATAGATGACGTTGCTCAGCACTACTTAGCTAAAGCCGGGATTTTAGCTGCGAGGAGGGTTAAGAAGTCTGATATGGAGAAGCTTGCAAGGGCTACTGGCGCTAGGATAATTACTAACGTCGAGGACTTAACAGAGAAGGACTTAGGCTATGCAGAGCTCGTAGAGGAGAGAAAGATAGCCGATGAGAAGATGATATTCGTGGAGAACTGCCAGAACCCCAAGTCCGTCGCGATCTTGATAAGAGGTGGTTTAGAGAAGTTCATAGATGAAGCTGAGAGAGCTCTCAAGGACGCTCTCTACGCGGTTGCAGACGCTGTAGAGTGTGGGCGTTACATGGCGGGAGGCGGTGCGATGGAGATAGAGCTCGCCAAGAGGTTAAGGGAATACGCAGCTAAAGTTGGAGGAAAAGAGCAGCTTGCAATTGAGGCTTTCGCGAGCGCTTTAGAGGTCATACCTAGAACATTAGCTGAGAACGGCGGTCACGATCCCATCGACGTCATAATGGCACTTCGAGCTGAGCATGAAAAGGAGGGTAATTACAACGTAGGCATAGATGTCTACACAGGCAAGCCTACTGACATGCTCGAGATGGGCGTTATAGAGCCATTGAACGTTAAGCTTATGGCCATGAAGTCAGCGACTGAGGCTGCATCAATGATACTAAGGATAGACGACGTCATAGCTGCCGCTAGGAGCGAGCCTGGAAAGGAGAAGGGGCCTGGAAAGGAGAAGGAGGAAGGAGAGGAGTAAACGCATCCAAAACATTTTTCTCAACATTGCCAAGCTTATTTTTGTGTCACTTAAAAGTGAGAGATTAAGGCTCTTGATAGCTGGGACCCCCTGCACGGGCAAGACCACTATAGCTAAACGCTTAGCTGAAGTTCTAGAAGCTACATATATCGATGTTGCTAAGCTTATAGAGGAAGAAGAGCTTTACAGCAGTATTGAC
The DNA here is from genome assembly GCA_003650865.1 of Thermoprotei archaeon. GTDB lineage: Archaea > Thermoproteota > Methanomethylicia > Nezhaarchaeales > WYZ-LMO8 > QMSN01. The sequence continues at coordinate 377 of QMSN01000104.1, read as the reverse complement.
GTCGAGAGAAGAAGCTTAATCGTGAATGTAGAGAGGGCTAAGAAATTCTTCGCCCATTACCTAAGAGAGGAGGAGAGAGTTGTTTTAGATACTCATGTCGTTGAGATTTTTCCAAGGAGGCTCATCACTAAAGTGATAGTCTTAAGGCTTCATCCGGTACTCCTATTGAAGAGGTGTTTAGATAGGGGGTGGTCTCTCGAGAAGAGCATTGAGAACGCATTAGCTGAACTCTTAAATACATGCTTAGTGGACGCCATTAACGTTTACGGTGAAGGAAAAGTTTGGGATGTCGACTGCACATGTTGTGGTGTTGAGGAGGTTCTTAGAAGGGTACTAGCTGCTGTAAGCGGAAGTAGAGGTAGAGACAGCATTGATTG
>QMSN01000103.1 GCA_003650865.1 Thermoprotei archaeon | reverse complement strand
GGTTATAGTTTCCTAGTGTACGAAGTTTTAAGGTTACCATTAGCCTTTTTACTAGTTGTAGAGGGGGGTCTTGGACTTCATGGAGCACTTCTCGCAGTAATAATAGCCCATGCAGCAATGATATTACTAGTCTATTTGTCATTGCATAGAAGGGGTTTAAGACTTGAAGGTGTAGATTTCAACCTCATCAAAAGGTGGTTTAAGGGCTTCTCCATACCGCTTATACGTGCCATACAGCGCCTACTCACAAATGCGGATAGCGTGCTTTTAGCCCTTTTCTCAGGGTCTGAAGTGCCCGTTGCTTTCATGTCAGCTTCTTATAGCCTAAGAAACCCCGTAATTTACGGTCAGACCATGGCTTCAGGGCTTTACGCAAAAATGTTGGTAGGAGGAGGTGGTCATGACGTAGAAGAGGTCATTAGAATGTATCTCGCTCCAACGTTATTCGTCATGACCACCTTAATATGTCTATCCGGTTCACTCATGTCCCTTTTAAATCCCATATATCAGGAGGCTTATTGGATTGTGATAATAACAGCAGCCTTCACGTTCATAAACATGCTCATTAGCGTAATATCGCCAGTAGTCTCGGGACGCGAGGACGTAGATCTAAAACCCACAGTTACAGTAAAGGATTACATTAGAAGCACGTTATTTAAATGGAGGGTTACGGGAGTTGTGTTACAAGCTACCAGCTTAATTATAGGCTCTTCACTGGTTTTTGTGTTTTATGGAGACGTTATATTGATGGCCTCCGCGTATCCTATTGGTTGGTTGATTGGACACATTGTTCTTCTCCCTCGATATTACCGTATGGCAAAGAGAGTCGTTAACTTTAAGTTTCCTTGGAGGGACACGCTCGCCTTTATTGCGGCTAGTGCATGTTCGATCTTGTGCTACTTACTTCTTAGGACTTATGCATTAACCGTTGAAAACTTTTGGGTAGACTTGCCACCACTACTAATTCACATAGCAATCGCAGGCGTAGTGTACTTCATAATCTCTTACGCTTTATCTCCTTGGCTTAGAAGCTTTCTTAGAACTGCCCGAAGATTCATGTTAACCAGCATATTCAAAGGCGAGAATCATAGCATCAATAGTAATAACCCTTAGAGAGTTTCAGACCTCGACTATTAAGAGCAATTCTTGCACCCACCTCTCTAAACATGAGTTGACGTTTAGGTTTACCTTTTTTAAACTGTCGAGGTGAGGATAGGTTTGATTAGGATACTTTTTATGCGGTTTTGGCTATATTTGTGGAGGGGTTGGTGATGGTTAAGGTTGTGCTGCCTTCAGCGGGTTTGGGGACTAGGCTTTTGCCTATGACTAAGGAGCTTCCGAAGGAGATGCTTCCTCTATTTTTGAGGTGTAATAGTGGTGTTTGTCTTAAGCCTATTCTTCAGGCGATTTTTGAGCAGCTCTATGATTTTGGTTTTAGGGATTTCTGCTTTATTGTTGGGAGGGGTAAGAGGGCTATTGAGGATCACTTTACTCCTGATATGGCTTTCGTGGAGTACTTGAGGTGTAGGGGTAAGAGTGAGCTTGCTTGTGAGCTTGAGTCGTTTTACTCTAGGATTAATGGGAGCAATATCGTCTTCATTAATCAGCCTGAGCCTAAGGGTTTTGGTGATGCTGTTTTGAGGGCTAAGCCGTTTATTGAGGGTGAGTTCCTGGTTCATGCTGGTGACACCTACATTATATCGAGGGGTTGTGGCCACGTGAAGAGGCTTCTTGAGGCTTATAGGCGCCATAACGCTAAGGCAGCTTTTCTAGTTCAGTGGGTTGAGGATCCTAGGCTTTATGGCGTTATTGAGGGCGTTGAGGTTGAGGAAGGCGTCTTCGAGGTTAAGAGGCTTGTCGAGAAGCCTGAGCAGCTGATTTCTCACTGGGCTATAATGCCCATCTACATCTTCAACCCCGTGATATTCAAGGCTCTCGAGGAGACCCCTCCAGGTAAGGGTGGGGAGCTCCAGTTGACTGATGGCATTCAGAGGCTTGTGGATTGGGGTTTAAAGGTTATAGCTGTGAAGCTACGGAGAGGTGAGGTGAGGCTTGACATAGGGACTCCTGAGACCTGCTGGGATGCTCTTAAGATGTCTTACAGCTACTCGAGTGGAGAGGCATGAAGAGGCTTGACCCAGTGCTTGAGGAGGACACTAAGCGGATGCTCGTAGACTTGGAGGGAGACTCAGCTGTCGAGGGGAGAAGCGTTCTAGTCACTGGGGGAGCAGGCTTCCTCGGCAGCTGGCTCTGCGACCTCCTCTTGAAGCTAGGCGCTCAAGTGACTTGCCTAGATAACTTCTCGAGTGGTAGGCTCGACAACGTAAGCCACCTACTGGGGCACGAGAGGTTTCGCTTAGTGAAGCAGGACGTCACGAGGTTTGAGCGTAACGACAAGTACGACTTCATAGTCCACGCCGCTAGCAGGGCTTCACCAGAGGACTACCAGATCCACCCAATTGAGACTATGCTCGCAAACTCCCTTGGGAGCCTGAAGGTGCTTGAAGTAGCTAGGAGGTGCGACTCAAAGATACTCTACACGTCGACGTCAGAGGTCTATGGGGACGCCAAAGTCATACCTACACCTGAGGACTACTGGGGCAACGTGAACCCCATAGGTCCCAGGTCATGCTACGACGAGGCTAAGAGGTTTGGAGAAGCCCTCTTCATGAGCTACTACAGGAAGTATGGGGTTGACGTGAGGATAGCTAGGATATTCAACACCTATGGCCCTAGGCTTAGAGAGGACAGCGCCTATGGTAGAGCTGTGTCCAGGTTTATATCTCAAGCCTTGAGGGGAGACGACATAACAGTCTATGGTGATGGAGAGCAGACCCGCTCGTTCTGCTACGTCACAGACATGACGGTGGGGCTCTACTTGATGCTAACTCGAGAAGGAGTTAAGGGGCAAGTGGTGAACCTAGGGAACCCGAGGGAGACCACGATAAACGAGCTGGCTGAGCTCATAAAGCGCATAACGAACTCGAGGTCTAGAATTGTGCACTTACCACCAGTGCCAGATGACCCGCGTAGGAGGTGCCCCGACATAAGCAGAGCTACTGAGCTTCTTGGGTGGAGGCCTAGGGTGAGCTTAGAGGATGGCTTGAGGAGAACTGTTGAGTGGCTTAAGAGGAAGATCGAAAGCTAAATCACCTTAAAAGCTGGGTGGTGTGCACCGTGACACCTCACTTGAGGACTCTAATCCCGGCTTTGCTGATCTCTCTTGCGGTGCTTGCAGCTTCATGCAACTACAGTTACGCTCAAACAGTTAAGGAGTGGAGCTGGAGTAGGAACGTTCACCTAGCTGACTTGGCGTTGGCTGATGTAGATGGAGATGGAGTATACGAGGTTGTAGCGGCATTCACCAATGGAGTTGTCTGCGCCGTAGAGGTCAATGGTCCTCAACTCTGGTCTATAAGCCTGAGCAGTATGGTGCACACGCGGTGCGGAATGGTGGTTGAGGACGTCGATGATGACGGGGTCGACGAGGTGCTCATACCTCTATTCTCACGCGATGACGGTTACGTCGCCTGCATGGTGGACAGTGGGCAAATCCTATGGACCTACAGTGAGGAGTATCCAGCAAACGTCATGGGAGGAGTCCACGTAGCCGACGTGGACAATGATGGACATCTTGAGGCGATCGTGTTAGAGGGGCACTTCGTGGAGGACTACGACAACCCATCTAAAGTCTTGGTTTTAGACGCTAGAAGTGGAGCTGTTGAGGTCAGCTATCAGCACTCGACGACGCTTGGAGGCTACGACTCCGTGCTCTACGACTTAGATCGAGACGGCCATGTGGAGGTCTTGGTGCACGACGAGAGGGGGTGCATAGACATATTCGAGGTCCTTCAAGGCCTTGTGAGGCTGGAGTACCAGTATAGAGTTGGTCCAGGCGTGACTACTGGCTACGGAGAAGGCCACCACGCGTTAGGGGACTTCGACGGCGATGGCTTGCTCGAGGTCTTAGTGGCTGATAGGCAGCAAGGCGTTGTGTGGGAGGTGGATAGCCTAGGGGTTAATAAGTACTCGGTCGCTTGGCTCGTTAGGGGTTACAGCCTTGAAACCTTAGTAGCTATTAACTGGGATGGAGACCAAGTGATGGACTACGCTGGCGTGAGCAGAGACCACAAGCACCTCTACGTGTTTGAGGGCAGCAAGCTTCTCTACAGCTTAGACGTCAACGCATCGGGGGAGCCCATAGTTGTGGGCTTTAGCAATGGGAGCTCCATGGTGGGGCTATGGCTTAACGGTGGCTACCTATTCGTCAAGTCGGGTAGTGGCGAGGTCGTGTGGAGTAAGGAGGGTGCGACCTACGTCGCCAACGGCGATAGCTGCTGTAGGGGGTTAAGGGTTGGAGACGTCAATGCGGATGGGGCTGTAGAGGTCGTGTACTTCCTAGACGATGGAGCGAGGCAGGAGCTCTACATCGATGAGCTTCAGAGCGGGCTGAGCTCATGGACTGTGCATGGGCTCGACTGTAACCACACGAGGAACATATACTTGAGGTGTGTGGCGTGGACTTGCAGTCGAGTTGATGAGAGCTACAGTTCAACACCCGCACAGGTAGCTCTCGCTCAGAGGCTTGAAGCAGTGGTGGTGCTAGTAGCTCTCGCATCCTCAATCCTCATCGTGGAGTTGGTG
>QMSN01000102.1 GCA_003650865.1 Thermoprotei archaeon | reverse complement strand
TCACCGACTTCATAGATCTCCTTAATTTTGCCATTAAGGGCCTCTAGGATTGTGGGCTTCTGGGGCTTTGTACCTACAGCGTATACGAATGTGTCGACGGCTATCGGTGTTTCAACACCACCCTTCTCTATGACTATGCCTCCCTCCGTTATCTCCTTGACTCTAACCTCCGTGGAGATCTTAACGTTCATCAAGAAGAGCCTCTTCAAGAGCCTAGGCCTAGTGGTCACGTACATCCCAGAGAATATCTCAGGCCTCTCAGCCAGTAGATACACCATCTTGCCCTGGCTAGCTAAGAGCTCAGCTGTAAATGCTGCTGCATAGCCTGAGCCACAGCACAACCCCTTAGCGCAGGTGTAGGGGCAGTAGTAGCTGCACGTGAATATAGCTACGACGTCTCCAACCCTAGCCCTGCCGCTCAAGACCTCAAAGACACTGTACACGTTAGGTCTATCTATGCCGGGGATCTTCGGCTTGACAGGTGTTGAGCCAGTAGCCACTACGAGTACGTCCGGCTTAACCTCATCCACAAGCTCTTCATCCAGCTTCCTGCCAACCCTCACGTCGACGCCGTACTTCTTAAGCATGACCTCGTAGTAGTCCACTAGCTTAGCCATCTCAGCTCTACGAGTGCTCCTTATGAGCTTGAACTGCCCTCCAAGCCTCATGTCCTCCTCCACCAGCGTCACCTTATGGCCCCTCATAGCAGCCACCAAAGCTGCCGTCATACCTGCAAGCCCACCTCCAACCACCAGAACCCTCTTGGCGATATCTGCCTTCACTATCCTCATCTCCTCCTCTCTGCCAGCTGCTGGGTTCACCGTGCAGGAGATGGATAGGTTCCTAAAGAGGGGGTCGTAGCAGCCCTCATTACAGTACAGGCACGGCCTTATCTCGTCGATCCTACCCTCCATAACCTTCCTAGGCCACTCAGGGTCAGCTATGAGCTGCCTACCTATGGATACTAGATCCGCCTTCCCCGTCCTGATTATCTCCTCAGCCACGAAGGGGTCGCTTATCCTCCTAACTATGATGACTGGTATCTTGACCACCTTCTTTATGGCTTGAGCCATGTAAGCCCATGCGCCTTGAGGAGCTGCAACAGTCATGTCGGCTAGCGGGTGGTCAGACTCTCTTATGCCGCTTGATATGTGTATGGCGTCTACACCTGCGTTCTCAAACATCTTAGCTATGACTTGAGACTCAACCAGCGTTATGCCGCCCTCCGAGAATAGGTCCTCCCCATTTATCCTAACTAGAACCGTGTAGTCCCAGCCCACCTCCCTCCTAACAGCCTCTATGAGCTCACGAGCGAACTTGAGACCTCCTTGAAAGCCCCCATACTCGTCAGTCCTCTTATTGGCTAGTGGAGACAGGAAGTTGTGGAGGAGATATCCATGCGCGAAATGTATCTCAACTGCGTCGTAGCCAGCCTTCTTAGCCCTCAGAGAAGCCTTAGCGAAGGCCTCAATCCTCTCCTTAACCTCCTCAGTGGTAAGCTCCCTCGGAGTCTCAGGGTACATGAAGGACCTCGACGGTATAGGTGAAGGAGCAACAGGCCTTATGCCACCCGTAATCTCACTTGTAGTTTGCTTGCCAGCGTGGTGAAGCTGCAACACGACCTTTACGTCTGGCGCAGCGCTCTTGATGGCATTCACGAGCTCTCTAAAGCCATCTATGTAGCTGTCGTCGTGAAGGCAGAGTTGGTAAGGTGTAGCGATACCTTCAGGCCCTACAGGTGAAGCACACTCAGTGTATAGTAGGCCCACACCCCCCTTAGCCCTCTCAACGAAGTAGTTTATGTGCCTCTTAGTAACCCTCCCATCCCTCGTGCCGAAGTCCGTGTCCATGGGCGGCATCACAATCCTGTTCTTGACTGTTATCTTCCCTATCGTTATGGGCTCAAATAGCTTCTCAAATAGAGGGCCTCTAGTCAAGAATAGCCACCAAATCTCATTATGTCCTCGATGGAGGCTTAAGCCTTACTATGAGAACACCTTCAGGCCTACATGGAGGGTCAATATTTATATCCTCCAGCTCGACACCAGTCAATTGGATGGGATGAGCAGGTTAACATTCACTTCTAACTTCGCCGCTTGGAGAGGCGATGTGTTTTGCTCTTAGCTCACCTAAGCGACAGCCACTTAGGCTATAGGCAGTATGGACTAGTGGAGAGGGAGAGGGACATATACTCATGCTTCGAGGAGGCTATTGATAGAGCTATTGAGGAGCACGTGGACGTAGTCGTCCACAGCGGCGACCTATTCCACTCCCCCAGTCCTCCTCCTCAAGCTTATAGATCAGCCATAAGGTCCCTCAAGAAGTTGAAGAGGTGTGGCATACCTTTCGTCTACGTGATGGGACAGCACGATAAGCCGAAGACTCAGGCGCTAGCACCTCTAACCGTGCTTGAGGACATGGAGCTCCTACACCACGCTGGGGATAAGCCCTACGTGGCTGGCGACTACAGCGTCGTTGGGTTAGACTATAGTAGGAGGCAACTACTCGTAGAGAGACTTCAGAGCATCAAGCCAGTGACCAAGAAGAGCATCTTAGCGCTCCACGTCCTGCTAAAGGAGGTCTCGCCGCTAGGAGATATATCGGCTAGCGAGCTGCCAAAGGGCTTCATCTACTACGCCTTGGGGGACTACCACTTGTTCAAGGAGATTAAGGTACACGGCTCACTAGCCGTCTACCCAGGCTCCAGTGAGGTCATATCGCTAAACGACTTAAGCAGCCTCGGCAAGGGGTTCTGTATAGTTGACCTATCTGGAGATGAGGCCATAGTCCACTTTCAGAGACTTGACGGCGTTAGACCTAGGATAGTGGTTAAAGCCGATCTCGAAAGCGTGGATGACGTGGCTAAGAGGGTAGTGAGCCAAGCCTCAGCGATGAAGCTTAAGCCCATAGTCCACCTGACCGTTAGAGGGGTCAACATCAAGTGTAGGGATGTCGAGAGGGTTAAGGAGGAGATATCCAAGGTTAGCTTAAGGGTCTTCGTGACGCTAGAGGATGTTGAAGCCATAAGCCTACAGCCAGTTAGGGCAACGGCATCTAGCGTTGAGGAGACCATTAAGGCTGCTATTCCAGGCATGAGCGATGTCGTGTCTGAGCTCTACAAGGCTTACAGGTCTGGGGGTCTACACTCGGAGCTTGAGAGGCTCTTCAACTCCGACGTCTGGATCAACTGGGCTGACACGGTCAAGGCGGGGGCAGTTAAAGCTGAAGCTGTACAGCAGAAGCCTCCTCGAGGCGTAGAGGACCAAGCTAAGCCTAGCCAAGTTAAGGCTAGGAGCTCCACGCTCTTGGGGTGGATCAAGCGTGATGATAGAGAGGCTTGAGCTAGTGGACTTCTTATCCCACAAGAGCACCTCTATAGACTTTCAAAGAGGGCTGACAGCTATAGTTGGACCCAATGGAGCTGGCAAGTCCTCGATAATCGAGGGCATCGTGTACTCGCTATTTCAGGACAGCTTTAGGAGCATGAGGGGAGGGACCAAGGACTCCCTCAAGAGGATTGGAGCTAAGTCCGCGTCCACGAGGCTTACCTTCAACGTGGCTGGCAGGAGGTTTAGGGTTGAGAGAGCCATTGAGAGGGGGGAGACTGATAGGCTCTACGAGCTATACGAGAACGAGAGGGCCATGGCGATAGCCACTCAAACAGGTGCTGTAGATAGAAAGATAATTGAGCTGCTGGGGATCCCCAGGAAGGAGGCTTACCTAGGCACAGTGGTGGTGAAGCAGGGGGAGCTCGAGGACATACTCAACGCCTTCACGAAGGCCGCTGGAAGAGAGGAGTTGATGAGGGCTCTAGGCTTTAAGGAGCTTGAGGACATAGCTGAGGCCTTGAGGGAGGAGGTCTCCCTCTTCAGAAACGAGCTCTCTAGGCTTAGAGGAGAGGCAAGCCAACTTGAGAGCTGGAGGAAGCAGCTTAAGAGCTGCGAGGAGGAGCTCGAGAAGCTTATAGCTCAGAGAGACACCCTCAAGCGCAACGTGAAGAACTTAGAGGAGGGCTTGAGGTACGTAGAGGAGCTCTTGAGGAGCTTGCCCGAGGATCTGGAGGATAAGCTTCGAGAGCTTGAGGTAAAGCGAGGAGAGCTCATAGGTCGAAGCGGAGAAATGACCAATAGGATTCGCGAATTAAGCGATGAGCTTAGAGGTCTAGAAGGGAGTGAGAGGGAGCTTGAAAGGCTCACTACGATCCTCGCCTCTAAGAGCAAGGTGCTTCAGCTAAACGAAGCTGTAGAAAGAGCCATAATATCCTACATGAGGCTTAAAGAGCTCAAGAAGAGAGCTAGGGACGTGGAGGAGAGGCTTGCTAGAAAGCTAAGTGCGATAGCCCAGCTGCTCAAGTGCCCACTTGACGTGGACTCCGTGATTAGAGTCTACGAGCAGCTGAAGAGCGAGGTCAAGCTTAGGGAGGGAGAAGTTAGTAGCCTTGAGACCTCGATAAGCGAGAAGAAGGCCATGCTGAGTAGCCTCGAGAGAGCTGAAGGTAAATGTCCACTCTGCGGGTCTCAACTGACAAGTGAAGGTAGAACTAGAGTTCGGGAGAGGCTGGAGTTAGAGATAGACAAGCTGAAGGCTGACCTAGAGGAGGCTGAGAGAGCTCTATCTCAAGGCAGGGACCTCTTGAGGAGAGTTGAGAGTC
>QMSN01000101.1 GCA_003650865.1 Thermoprotei archaeon | reverse complement strand
TGATGGGCCTAGGCCCATCATGCCCATACAGTTGCCCTACGACTTCGCAGTTGTGCTTGTCCAGCTCTACCCCAATATAACCATGGAGAGGCTCCTCGAGATCCTCAGGCTCACAGGCCACTTGTGGAGGGAGCCGACTAATGAGGACCTGGAGCTCATGAAGCTCAGGCTTAAGCACGCCTCTACGTGGGTTGAGAAGTATGCACCTGAAGGCTTAAGGCTTAAGCTGCTCGAGGACCCCTCAACAGTTAGGGGGTTGTTGACGGATAAGCAGAGAGAGGCTTTGAGGAGAGCTGCCTCCATCATCATGGAGAGGGAGTGGAACCTCAACGAGCTTAACAATAAGCTATTTGACCTAGCTAGGAGCATGGGGCTGCCTCCAAGCCAGTTCTTCGAGGCAGCCTACATGGCGCTCATGGGCAGGAGGTCTGGGCCGAGGCTCGTAAACTTCATAGCTGCAATAGGGAGGGAGAAGGCAGCTGAGATGTTTCTCAGGGCTTCAGTTTAAGTAACATAGCTACTCTATGTTTAAATAGAGGGAAGGTGAGTAAAGGCTGTACTAGAATGTAGACCTCCTTCTGGGTTTACATTCTGGTCAAAGACTTGAAGAGAGGTGAGAATGTATGAGTTTTAGAGGGGATTTCAAGCCGAGGCTCCCCAAGCCTGTGGTGCTAGGACAGGAGTACGACGTCGACATATCCGAGGTGAGCAGGAGAGGTGATGGATTGGCTAGGATACAGGGCTTCGTGATATTCGTGCCGGGGACGCAGAAGGGCGATAAGGTTAGGATCAGGATAACGAAGATAGGGCGTAGGTATGCTGTAGGAGAAGTAGTTGATTGACTGTATCGGTTTTGTAGAGATTAGAGGAGTATGATGGTGTTACCTCCAACCTTCTTAGCTTTTCTCAATGCTCTCAAAGCCATGACGACCTCCGGGTCCTTCTTAGCTTTAGCCAGAGGCTTTGGCTTCAATGAGGTTATGGGCCCCACGTAGACCCCTATGCTTATGGTGGCGTTGGGGCTAGTCCTCCTCCCCAGCTCCTCGACCTCTCTCCTAATGCTCTCTAGATCCTCTAGCAGCTCATCTAAGTCCACGTCTACGAACTTTACTATCGCCTCCTCGGTCCCCCTCTCCTCGTCTAAGCCGTGGACTACCACTCCTCTATGCCTCAACGCCAGCTTCTCGATTAAGGCTGTCAGAGTACCAGTTATTATGTTTGGGCTGTACTCAGTCCACCCCATGCTTCTCGTAATCTCCTTAAACCTATCCAAGTCGAGTGCAACTGTAACCCCTATGGTTTGCCTCTCCCTCAAGGCTGTACACCAAACATAGCGGCTTCATGGGCTTGTTGGAAGCACGCTTTTATCCTCCACCACCTCTGCTACTCATAGGGGCCTCGATGAGCACCTCCCCCTTTGACCGAGCTCTATGAGGGTTAGTGGGGTTTAGCGAGAGGCTCCCGCCTGAGCTTCGTCTATAGCTTCTTTAACCATTCTCATAAGCCTGTTTAGGAGGTCATGAGCGCTATCTCTGTCCTCAGCTTCGCATAGAACCCTTATCTTGGGCTCAGTTTGAGATGGCCTCACAAGCCCCCACCCCTCCTTAAACCACACCTTAACTCCATCGGTTAGGTCGACAGCCTCACCTGAGAGGTTTCTCTTCAGCTTGTCCATGACGTATCCGTACTTTGGAGGCTCACACGTCAAGTAGCCCCTCACTTGGTGGTACCTCGGGATCTCCTTGACTATCTCCGATAGCCTCTCTCCGCGTGAAGCTATGGCCTCGACTATGAGCGCAGCTCCGAAGACTCCATCTCTAGCCTTGTTGAAGAAGGCTGGCACAATGCCTCCACTACTGCCCTCTCCACCTATTGGCGCCTTAACTCTCTCGATGAGCTCTACCACCTTAGCCTCTCCTACTGGGCTCCAGTACAGCTTGACTCCTAGTTGCTGGGAGATCCGCTTGAAAACCATTGATGAAGCGACGTTGACTACTAGGGGGCCTCTACGCTTGGAAAGCACGTGCATGGAGGCTACAGCTAGCCCGTAGTCTTCAGGTAGAACTTCGCCTTCCTCGGTTACGCACACAAGCCTATCGGCGTCGCAGTCATGGGCGAACCCCACGTCGGCCCCATAAGCCTTGACCGCCTCGGCCAAGTCCTTCAAGCTACCCCTCGTGGGCTCTATGGGCCTCGCGAAGACACCTGGAGCTGAGTTTATAGTCACGACTTCGCATCCCACCCTCCTGAGGAGCATGGCTGTAGCTTCAAATCCAGCTCCTCCACCGGGGTCCACTACTACCTTGATGTTTTGTCTACGTATCAAGTCAACGTCGAGGTGCTTAACAGCTTCGTCTAGGTAGTGCGGCAATGGATTGAAGCTTAAAGTGGCTCCACTACGCTTAGCTTCTATGCGCACTTCGCCCTCGAAGAACCTCTTAACCACCTCCACATCTCTAAGCAATCCCTCTCTTCCAGCGAGCTTCAGAGCATTCCACTCTGGGGGGTTATGGGAAGCCGTTATCGCTATGCAGCCGTTGAACCCCATCACTCTAGAAGCCCAGAGGAGCACGGGTGTCGGCTGTACACCAGCTATGTAAGCTGTCCTCCCTAGGTCTACTATGGCCGACGAGACCGCATGTTCAAGAGCTAGCCCGCTGGGCCTTGTATCCCTCCCGACGAGTATCCTCTTAGCTTCAGTAGCAGCTATGAAGCTCACGACCACTCGGTAAGCCACGTTTGGAGTAAGGGTCTCCCCGTAGATTCCCCTAATGCCCGAGGCTGTGAACATGAGGGACAAGCTTAACACCCTCAACGCACAAGCTATAACTAGAAGCTCTCATTTAAGCTGGTAGGCTAGTGGTTCTATGGTGGAGAAGTGCGAGTTCAAGGGCTTCTTCCCATATCCAAGCTTGAGGCCCTACCAAGACAAGGCCATAGAGTTCTCCTGCAACGTATTTAGGGAGGGCCTCATAGGCCTTCTCTCCTCGCCGTGCGGCACGGGCAAGTCCATATCGGTTTTGACGGGTTACCTAGCTGCTGGAGGCCCCGACATAGGTAGGCTCTTGGTCCTGACCAGGACTAAGAACCAGAGCGATGTGTACTGTAGAGAGCTCCAAGCCTTGAGGGTTAAGTGTGGAGTTAGGCTTGTAGCATCCATATTCGTCAATAGGCAGGAGATGTGTCCACTAGCGAAGAGGAGGGGGTTTAAGGCCTCGTACAGGGACTTCCTGATGCTCTGTAGGGCGCTAAGAAAGGGTGTTGGAGCTGAGGTTTGTGAGTACTACGTGAACACCATGGCTAAGTGGTATCCGACTAGAGCTGCTAAGAGAGTTGTGGAGGACCTAGCTAGGATGGGGGTCTCCACCCCCGACGTCGTCTACGAGATAGCTAGTGGAGAGGGGCTTTGCCCCTACGAGGTCACTAAGCTGCTTTCAGCTAGAGCCCACGTGGTTATTGGGAGCTACAACTACGCCCTCATGGATCCTGTGAGGGAGAACGTGCTCGGCAAGATGGGCCTCGACGTTGAGGACGTCAACTGCGTCTTCGATGAAGCACACTCCCTACCGCTCTATGCTGCAGACCTACTGTCAGATGAGCTTTCGCTCTTAGCGGTCGAGAGAGCTATGAAGGAGGCTGAGGATTACGACGTAGACGACATGGGCCTCATAGAGTCTCTTAGGGACTTCATGACTAACTTGGAGGAGGAGCTCCTCAAGGCCAAGGCTTTTAACGAGGAGAAGCTCGTAGACCATGGTAAGCTCATCATGCACTTGATAGAGAGCCTGAGGCTTGGAGGTCCCAGCAAGCTTAAGGTGCTCATTGAGTACTTGGAGGAGGAGGGTGAGCGCATAAGGCTTCAGCGTGTGCAGAGCGGTAAGCCAGCAGCTTCATACGTTGGAAGGGTCTCATCGTTCCTACAGGTCTGGCTTGAGACTCAGGGCAGGAGGTTCGCCAAGTACGCTTTGCTGGAGAGCTATGGAGCGACGAGGAGGTTTAAGCTTGGTGTGAGGTGCCTAGACCCATCCATAGCCTCTAGGGTTCTAAACGAGTTTAGGTCCTGCATCTTAATGTCGGGGACCCTCTGGGAGCCGGACTACTACGTCGACGTCTTGGGGCTTGACGAGAGGAGGGTTAAGTTTCTAGAGCTTCCCTCACCCTTCCCCAAGGAGAACATGATGGTCATAGTTGACATGGCCGTCACCACAAAGTTCGAGAGGAGGAGTGAAGCTGAGTGGAGCAAGATATCTGATAGGCTTGCCAGCATAATTGAGGCTGTTGATGGTCGAGTTGCAGTCTTCTTTCCGTCATATGAGGTCATGATGACGGTCATGAGCAAGATCAAGGATAGGCTTAGCGTGCCAATAATGGTTGAGGACAGGTCGACTAAGATGAAGGAAGTCAAGGAGTTCGTAGTGTCCAATGAGAGGTGTCTGATAGCTGGTGTAGCGAGAGGTAAGGTTAGTGAGGGCGTTGAGGTGGTCTCTGAGGGTAGATCCCTCCTAAATGTTGTAGTGCTCGTCGGGCTGCCATACCCCAAGAACACGGAGCTACACCAAGCGCTAACGGAGTACTTCAAGGAGAAGTTCGGCGACTTAGCGTTTAAGTACGCGAACACCATGCCATGTGCCATAGCTATAGCGCAGTCAGCTGGTAGACTCAT
>QMSN01000100.1 GCA_003650865.1 Thermoprotei archaeon | reverse complement strand
TGTTGTTGCTAGTTAGAGCGACAATTCACGTTGTAGGCCTCGTGCAGGGAGTTGGGTTTAGGCCCTTTGTGTATAGGCTTGCAACAAGTCTCAACCTTAAGGGTTACGTCTTAAACTTGGGGGATGCAGGTGTAGAGATCATCGTTGAGGGCTCTAGGGATGCAGTGGAGAGGTTCTTAGAGCTCTTAAGGGTTGAGAAACCAGCGCCAGCTGTGATAGAATCGGTTTCAGTGGAGTTCTCTCCTTATACAGGTGAGTTCAGTGATTTTAGGATTGTCAGCAGCGACTTCAGGGTTAAGGGGGTTGGCTCCACAATCCCCCCCGACTTGGCGATATGCGACGACTGCGTGAGGGACATCATGGGAGACAACCCTCGCTGGTCCAAGTACCCCTTCACCTGCTGTGCTGTGTGTGGTCCCCGCTTCACAATGATATACGACTTGCCCTATGATAGAGAGAGGACTTCCATGTCTAAGTTCCCTATGTGCTCTGACTGCCTACGCGAGTACAACGATCCGGCTGATAGGAGGTACCACGCGGAGGGGATATGCTGTAGCAGGTGTGGGCCTACTGTTGAGCTCTTGAGGAGTGATGGCTCACTGGTTTCGTGTAGTGACCCCATTGAGGAGGCTGCTAGGCTAGTCAAGGAGGGCTTTATAGTCGCTGTTAAAGGGATAGGGGGCTTCCACATAGCCTGCTTGGCAACTGACGGCGACGTCATCCTGAAGCTTAGGCGTAGGAGGAGAAGACCGCAGCAACCATTCGCTGTGATGTCGCCCAGCCTGCAGGACGTAGAGTCCTTCGCCTACATCTCCAAGCTTGAGGCGGAACTCCTGACTTCGAAGGAGAGGCCTATAGTTGTGCTTAAGGTGAAGTCGTGGGACATAATCTCGAGGCAGGTCTCTCCAGGGTTAGACAGCATAGGCGTAATGCTTCCATACACAGGCCTACACCTCCTCCTCTTGAAGTACGTGGGTGAACCAGCCCTAATAATGACGAGCGGCAACTATCCAGGAGAGCCCATGGTGACTAGCGTACATGAAGCCCTGAGGAGGTTATCGGGCATAGCGGACTTCTTCTTGAATCACAATAGGGATATCGTCAATAGGTGCGATGACTCCGTGGTGAGGGTCTCAGCGGGAGTCCCCACGTTTCTGCGTAGGTCTAGGGGGTACGCTCCATCTCCCATACGCGTCGCCGGGATCCCAGATGGCAATTGGGTTATCGCTGCATTGGGAGGAGACCTCAACGTGACTGGAGCTGTGCTTAGAGGGGATAAATGCTACGTGACTCAACACATAGGGGACGTCGACAACTTGGAGACCCTAGAGTTCTTGAAGAGCGCTTTGAGGACCATAACTAGGCTCATGAAGGTGAAGGGCATAGACCTCGTGGTGTGCGACCTCAACAGGAGCTTTCCAACGACGAAGTGGGCCCAAGAGCTCGGTGAGGAGCTGGGGGTTGAGGTTGTCTATGCGCAACACCACCATGCACACGCGGCATCGCTCGCGGCTGAGCAGGGGTTAGGCCTAGACGACTACGCCGTCTACATAGCGATTGATGGGGTAGGCCTAGGAACAGATGGCTCAGCATGGGGTGGAGAGATCCTCGTGGCTTCGTGCGGGGAGTTCCGAAGGATCGGCTGCTTGAGGCCCTACCCACTGCCAGGTGGAGACCTCTGCGCTTACTACCCGGTTAGGGCCATGGCTGGGATCCTCAGCTTAGCCCTATCCGAGAGCGAGCTTGAAAGTCTGCTTTTAGAGAGGTATAGCAACTTCTTCAGGTATGGAGGCCGCGAGGTCCAAGTAGTCTTAAAGCAGCTTCGCTCAGGCTTTAACGTGGTCAACTCGTCGAGCTTGGGGAGGTTCCTCGACTCAGTCTCCGTAATGCTGAAAGTTTGTGGCTATAGGTCTTATGAGGGCGAGCCAGCCATGAAGCTTGAGGCGCATGCTAACATGGATCCCCGCTTGATAGAAGGGGTTGAACCACACATCACGAGTAGGGGAAACCTGATGACGCTCGAGACTGGCGATCTCCTGCTTCAACTCCTTGAGTTGCTTGATAAGCACCCTACACCTCGAATAGCCTACACGGCGCACGTAGCTGTGGCCAGAGGCCTAGCTGAGATGGCCTGTAGAGCGGCTGAGGAGGAGGGCATACGCGTAGTGGGGGTCACCGGTGGCGCTGCTGTAAATGAGATCATAGTAAGCGTCGTGGAGCACGAGGTCTCAAGGCGAGGCTTAAAGTTTCTTAGGCATAGAGCCCTACCCCCAGGTGATGGAGGGCTGTCAGCTGGACAGGCGTTGATAGGTCTAGCACATCGCTAACCTTAAATCGCTCTTTGAGAGTTTTCGATATATGACCAAGCTGGAGCTCAAGGTTGTGAATGTAGAGATACCTGAAGGAGCCAACGTCATCATAGGTCAATCCCACTTCATAAAGACTGTTGAGGACATATATGAGGCGCTAGTCAACTCCTCTCCTCACTTGAAGTTCGGCTTCGCATTTAACGAAGCGTCGGGTCCAAGGCTGGTTAGGAAGGATGGCAATGACCCCGAGCTCACCGAGGCAGCGGTCAAGGCGGCTCTGAACATAGGTGCTGGCCACATATTTGTGATCTACTTGAGGAATGGCTACCCCATAAACGTCTTAAACTCACTGAAGATGGTCCCGGAGGTCTGCAGGATATTTTGCGCTACGGCCAACCCCCTTCAAGTGCTGATCGCAGAGACCGAGCAAGGCAGAGGCGTCATCGGGGTGGTCGACGGCTATACTGTCCTCGGCGTTGAGGGGTCCAAGGAGGAGGAAGAGCGAAAGCAGTTCCTAGTGAAGATAGGCTACAAAAGGTGAAGTGGACAACGTGGTTGAGCTTGCCCTCTGAACAACCCTCTCCCAAGCAGTATGTGGCCACATGCCCAGCGTGTCAGTCCAAGTCGCTGGTAGTGACCGAGCTTTGCTATAAGCTCCCCAATTTCGGTGACGTCTACCTCCTCTCAGCCTCCTGCAGCACGTGCGGCTTTAAGCATACAGACATCCTGGAGTTAAGCCCACACCAGGAGCCCTCGAGGTACACCGTTAAGGTGGAGTCGCCGAGAGACCTCAATGTGCTCGTCGTTAGGTCTAGCTCCGCATCAGTCGTCATGCCTGAGCTAGGCGTGACAATAACGCCGGGCCCCTACGCTCAAGGCGTGATTACCACGATTGAGGGCTTCCTGCACAAGGCCAAGGAGATAGTGGAGTTCCTGCTTTCAAGCGAGGTCGATGAGGAGAGGAAGAGGCGATGCCTAGACATCTTGAAGAGGCTGGACAAAGCTATAGATGGAGAGGAGCACTTCACCTTCATAATTGAGGATCCAAGCGGCCTAAGCGTGGTTGTCCCGAAGGAGGGCGTGCCCACAAAAATAATAAAGGAGCCTCTAGCAAGTGGAGACTGAGGGCTACATGTCGAGGAAGAGCAAGTCCACTAGACGCTCGCGTGGAGGAAGGGGTAAAGCGGACTTCATGCCGCTATCCGGAGCAGGCCTAATAAGGTTCTTCAAGGAGGAGACTGGGGGTCTCTCTGTGTCGCCCTACGTGGTGGTCGCGATAGCTATAGCCCTTATAGTGATAGTCCTGCTCATGCCGATGCTCATACCGCTCTAGCTGGTGAAACCAATGCACATAAGGGAGTTCCAGCAGCTAATCAAGGACATGTATTGGCATAAGGACTCTAAGAGATCCGTTGAGGCCAACTTTATCTACTTAGTCGAGGAGGTAGGGGAGCTAGGGAGCGCCATAGTTAAGGGGGACAGAGCCCTCATAGAGGACGAGCTTGCCGACGCCCTGGCGTGGCTTGTCTCAGTAGCAACAGCTCTCTCAGTCGACATAGAGGAGGTGGCGTTGAGGAGATATGGATCCTCGTGCCCAAGGTGCGGCAAGAACCCTTGCGTGTGTAATCGAAAGTAGCGTTTACTAGCCTCGGCTTTGTGCACGGCGTGCCTAGGCTCTTACAGTCTTTAGCCTGCTCACCAGTATCCTGATGTCTGTCCTCAAGGTGGGGTCGCTCTCCTCAGTCGCTCTCTCCTCCAAGTCCTCTATGACGGAGTTTATGCTCGAGCTCTCGGCTAACAGGTCGTTGAGAAGCTCCTCAATGGCTCTCCAGTTCGTTAAGTAGGGCTTGCAATCCTCTAACGCTTGCCTAACCTCCTCAACCCTCATCCCTCATCTCCCTTGAACGCCTGGTACAGCAGGATCAATGCTAGGACTGCTAGAGGGAGTATGTACGCCAAGTGGCTCATGAACAACTCTAGGTAGTTCAAAGCCCTACACCCTACCCATTTTCACGAGGAGCTCACCTATAAGTATAGCATTGCCAGCAGCTCCTCTAACCACGTTGTTACCTAAAACCATGTACCTAATCCATTCTTCGCTACACCTAATCCTCCCCACGACGACGGCCATCCCCCTCTCGACGACTCTATCAAGCCTTGGCTGAGGCCTATCCTCCTCATCTCTGACCACTACGGGCTTAACGGGGGCCAGCGGCAGCTTTAATTGTTGAGGTACTCCCTCGAAGCCCTCCAATACCTTCTTGACCTCCTCCACCTCAACATTTCTAGTAGGCCTAAGGAAGACGCTCTCCAAATGGCCGTCGACCACGCAGACTCTGTTGCAGGAAGCAAGCACCTTCAGCTCTGCCTTCTCCACGTGGTCGTCGCTCAGCTTGCCCAGTATCTTCAGGG
>QMSN01000099.1 GCA_003650865.1 Thermoprotei archaeon | reverse complement strand
CATCACAGTGGAGATAGAAGGCGTAGACGTCGCTGTGAAGCCAAGTCTTTATTATGAGGCCTCCATACCTTATGATCATCCTCATGTGGATGAGGGATGCGTCGTGGCCATTAATCATGAGGGACCTCTGCTCAATGAGCTTGAAGTTCTTAACTCTCTTCTTCTCCTCAAACCCCTCAAGAACCCTTTGAGCTTGCTCCTTAGCTGAGGTGAACTTCTTCTTAACCTCCTTGAGAGGTCCCCACAGGAGGGTGCACGTGAAGCCCTCCTTATCGTTCCTAAACACTACGTCCCCCTGAGCTAGCTTGAGCTTTTTAACTTGAATCTCCCAGCCTGAGGGATACTCTATAGAGACTCTATAGGCTGCGAAGAGCTCGTACTCCAAGTCAAAGAAGCTTGAGCGCTCGCCTTGCCCCATAAGCCTTCACTATTTCAAAAGCTACTTCAACCTAAAAAACGTGTTGTTAGAGATGCGTTGACGGCCTTAGCGTTTAAAGCCGTAATCGTACTTACACCATGCTCTACGCCTATCGAGGCTAAGGAGAGCTCAATTTTAAGCTACGTGTTGTGTAGCGCCGGGGCCGGGACTCGAACCCGGGAGCCCGCGGAGGGGCACCGGCTTTCTGGCCTCATGCCTTGAGATCTCGAGGCCGGCGCTTTACCCACTCAGCCACCCCGGCTCAAGTGATGTTTTTCGGAGTTGCTTATATGGTTAGCGAGCGTTAACTTGTTGAGCGGGTGTGAGGGTTGGCTAAGCTCTTCGGGACGAGCGGCATCAGGGGCTTGTATCCATCAGAGGTGTCTCCAAGCTTAGGCTTTAAGCTGGGATGCGTCTTAGCTGAGGTCTTTGAGGGTGAGTGCGTCTTAGGGATGGATGGAAGGGTTACCTCGCACATACTGGAGTTAGCTGTTGCATGTGGGCTTATGAGCTGTGGCTGCAAGGCCTTGAGGATTGGATTAACACCTCTACCCACATTGGCCTACGCTGTGAAGCGTAGTGGAGCGGGCTTTGGCGTTATGGTGACAGCAAGCCACAACCCTCCCAACTACAATGGCTTCAAGGTTTACCGTAGCGGAGGCTGGGAGCTCATGCCAGAGGATGAGGAGCTAATCGAGGAGAAGCTAGCCTCTGAGAGCTACGAGCTCAAGAGCTGGAGCGATGTGGGGTTCTACGAGGACTACAGCAGGGTGTTAGCTGAGTACATAGGTGAGGTCGTGGACTACGTGGCTGAGGGGAGGCCTTTGAAGGGCGAGTTGAAGGTTGTTGTGGACTGCGCTAACGGGCCAGCTTCGCTCGTAACCCCTAAGGTTCTATCAGCCCTAGGAGTTAGGGTTTTAGCAGTCAACGCGCAGATCGACGGCTTCTTCCCTGGACGTGAGCCTGAGCCTAGGCCCGACGTCTTGAGGGAGCTTGGGCTATACGTGAAGGGTGTAGGTGCGGCTTTAGGTCTAGCTCATGATGGCGACGCTGATAGAGTTGCTGTCCTCAACTCTGATGGTAGCTTCGTGTTTAACGATAGGATAATAGCTTACATGGCTAAGAGGGCCATTGAGGAGGGCTTAGGCAAGGTGGTCATTACAACCATAGACACATCTCGTTGCATAGACGAGGTCGTTGAGAGGCTTGGAGGCGAGGTCGTCAGGACAAAGCTAGGCAAAACACACGTTGAGCTGGTCAAGAGGAGCAGCGTTGCTCTAGCAGCTGAGCCCTGGAAGATAATAGATCCGAGGTGGGGTCCATGGGCTGATGGCATCATGAGCTCCGCCAAGCTGGTCTACGACCTAGCGGAGAGGGGGTGTAGCTTAAAGGAGCTCTTAAAGGACATACCTGAGTACCCACAGGTTAGAGAGAACTTCCCCTGCCCACATGAGTTGAAGCGTGAAGTGATGAGAGTTGTCGAGGAGGAGCTTGAGGGGGCCATAGGCGACGTGAGCGAGGTCTGGACGTACGACGGTGTGAGGGTGAACAGGAGGAGTGGAGGATGGATATTGATAAGGGCTTCAGGCACTGAACCCAAGATCAGGCTCTACGCAGAGGCTAAGAGCATGGAGGAGCTTAGAGAGATCGTTGAGAGAGGTAGAGGCCTCATAGCGAGGGCGTTGAAGCTTAAGGCCTAACGACGAGATCCGCTATGTCGACGCTTATGTCCCCTATGATCTTTAGGCTTGTGACTATGGAGTTCATGTGGAAGGCCGCTTTAGGCGGCAGCTTGAGTATCCTGACGTTTAACTCATCAGCTAAGCTGTGCGCCTTACCGCTAAGTCTGATGACTTGAGTGGCTAAGTTGTAGTCTGACTTCATGAAGGCCTTGAAGGCGTTTGAATGCATGCCGTCAACCAAGCTGCTCAGCTCGTACACTTTATCCTCAATGCTCAGCTTCTCAGTCAGCAGCTTAACCGTGTTTGAGGCTATGGCGACAGCCTCATCACCTATGCTCTCAATGGACTTAGCGGCCAACCTGTAATCTAAGCACTCGTAGAGCTTAACTCCAGCTTTATCGGCAAGCCTAGGGTTCCTAATGATCGTCCGCAGCTGGCGCACGATGAGGAAGTATATCCTGTTTAGGTCCTCATCCCTCCTCACAACGCTTTGAGCTAGCTCGACATCCCTATCGAGGAGGGCCTTAATGGAGTCGTTGTGCATTTGCTGAGCTATTACGTCAGCCC
Organism: Thermoprotei archaeon; assembly: GCA_003650865.1. Lineage (GTDB taxonomy): Archaea > Thermoproteota > Methanomethylicia > Nezhaarchaeales > WYZ-LMO8 > QMSN01. Next base: position 2,095 of record QMSN01000099.1, on the reverse strand, counting down.
TCTTGAAGAGGGTCTTGATGGGAACGGCTAGGGGGGATAGCAGGCACTGAAGGACAACTTCATTCGACTTCTCCTCTATGACCTCAACGCCTATGAGCGAGCTTATAGCTCTCTTAACCCTCTCCCTCTGCTCCAAGGTGAGCCTTGAGCGTGAAGCAACCCTAATGATGTCATAGCCCATCAAGTACCTGCCCAGCACATCTCTCTCCAAGGTGTCGCCGAACTCTATGATCGTCTCACTAAGCCTCTCAACCTCATTCTCAGCCTCAACTTGAGGCTTAACCAAGAGAGAGCCGTCATCAAGCTCCTCAACAGCTACTCTATCGCCCCCTCTCAAGCCGACACGCAAAGCCCAGCCCTTAGGCAAAGCCAACAGAAAACTGCCACCCTTAGTGCTCTGAACCTTCCTAAGCTGAATAGACGACATACACCACCAGAGTAGAGAGGACATACGAGGCTTAATTAACTTGCCATCAAGGTCCAGCTCAACTCATAGAAGAGGGGTTAAGTGAGATGAGTGTTGAGGGGCTCTGGCATACGAAGAGCTATTAGTGAGTTGAGGATACGGTCTAACGATGAGGCTTAAGATGCGTTTTGTAGTGCTTGTGAGACCACCTTAGCTATTTTATCAGCTATCCTCAAGGGTTCTGGTATCCTGCCCCTCACCGTTATTCTCTTGAGCTTCTCTAGAACCTCTTGTAGCTCTGCCCCCACGACCTCCATGTAGACTGGGTTTTCACTTGGGTTTAGCTTAACCTCGTATATTGGGCTTACCTCAGCCAGCCTCTCGAATATCCTCCACCTCTCCCTCCAATCCTTGAAGTGCTTTGTGAGTGCGTTTAGAACTGCTTGGTTGTCGGGCTTCTCGTCTGTGACGACTATCACTGGCACTTGAAGCTTCTCGTAGGCCTCTACGGGGTCTATTATGTTGAAGCCTGCGAACGTAACTCCTCCAAGCAGTATCGCCGTTAGCGGCTTGCACTTCTCAGCTACCTCAATAAGCTTCTCAGTTGCATCCAGTCCATCGACCTCCACATGCCTGAAGAAGACCCTTTGAAAGCAGAAGCCATCCATCAACACCATGCACAGCAGAGCCTTACCTCTCCTCTGAAACTCCCTTGGGCTGAAGGAGCCGTCCTCAACGCCTAGGAACCTAATAGGCTTCACCCTCAGCACGCCATGTCAACACTAGCTCAAGCCTCAGTTAATCCTGCAGAAGCCACGCAACTCTAGGGTCGCTCTTTAAGCCCTCTATCAGCGCTCTCTCGCTTATAGCCAGCTTAACAACCTTAGTCCTCCCATACCTCCCCTTGCTCATAACCCTAGCGTTCACTATGCCGAGCATGTCCAGCTCGTTGATCAAGTCGCTTATCCTCCTCTGAGTCAGCTCATCAACGCTTATCCTCTTACACAAGCCCTTGTAGGTCTCGTATATCTCTCCAGTTATGGCCTCAGACTTCCTCCTCCTAAGCTTGTATATTGCCACTACGACTAGCTTCGTGTGGAGGGGCATTGACTTGAGGACCTCAACAACCCTATCCTTCTCGATCTCCTTATAGGCCCTCCTAACGTGATCCTCAACAACCTTCGAAGCACCCTCTCTCTCAGCTATCTCACCAGCAACTCTAAGCATGTCTAGAGCTCTCCTAGCATCACCGTGCTCTCTAGCCGCTAAGGTAGCGCATAAGGGGACTACGGACTCGTCTAGGACTCCATCGTAGAAGGCCATCTTAGCCCTCTCGTTCAGTATATCTGTTAGCTCAGAGGTCGTGTAGGGCCTGAAGACAAGCTCCTCCTCGCCGAGTGTGCTCTTAACCCTAGGATCTAGGTACTCAACGAAGTTCAAGTCGTTAGTTATGCCGACAATCGAGACCCTAGCGTTGTGCAGCTCAGGGTTTATCCGTGTAAGCTTGTAGAGGACGTCATCTCCACTAACCTTCACTAGGAAGTCGACCTCGTCTAGAACTACGAATAGAAGTATCCTCTCCCTGTCGAGGGACCTCATAAACCTCCTAAAGAGCTCAGCTGTTGAGAGCCCTGTAAATGGAACCCTCTCGTTTAAGTAGTTGCACAGGTTAAAGAGAACCCTGTAGTT
>QMSN01000098.1 GCA_003650865.1 Thermoprotei archaeon | reverse complement strand
TTTGCCTCTCTACCTCATGGGGCAGGAGTTTCCATAGCTCAATGGATAATATCGATAGGAGCTAGAGCTGTCTTGGGCGTCGCCTTCGGCCCCAACATAGGCGTTGTGCTTCAGCAAGCTGGTGTAGCCGTCCACATGGTTCCGCCGAACATCAGGGTTGTCGACGCCTTAAAGATGGTGGGCATACTAAGGGCTTAACGAGGTCAAGAGTGTAGGCTTATGGAGATCGTCGTTGCAAGCGGTAAGGGTGGTACTGGAAAGACTTTCGTAGCCGCCAACTTAGCCTACTACATGAAGACCAGCGTGGAGCCAGTAGTAGCAGTCGACGCTGACGCTGAGGCTCCAGACCTGCTCTTAACACTTGGAGGCTCAGGAGAGGAGCTATTTGAGAAGCCTGTCAGCGCTTCACGCAAGGCTTCAATAGACTACAATAAGTGTACACAGTGCTTGAAGTGCTTGGATGCCTGTAGATTCTACGCGTTAAGGGTTATTGAGGGCAAGCCCTTCGTGATTGAGGAGTACTGTGAGGGCTGCAACGCCTGTGGCATAGTTTGCCCAGCTAACTGCATAAGCCTATATGTCAAGGAGACTGGGATCGTGAGGGCTGATGTATCCCGTAGCGGCGTCCCCGTGGTGACAGCCGACTTGGATGTCGGAGGCAGAAACTCCGGTGAGCTAGTGTTCCTAGCTAAGTCTGAGGCTTACGCGCTAAGTAGGGAGCTTAAGGCTAAGCACGTGGTGGTGGATGCTGCAGCAGGCATAGGTTGCCCCGTTATATCCAGCTTAGCTGGAGCTCATGTGCTAATAACCGTTGTCGAGCCCACACCTCCCTCCATAAGCGGTGCCAAGAGGCTCTTGGAGGTAGCTGAGAAGATGAGGGTTAAGCCCTTTGCGGTGCTCAACAAGTTCGACATGCCCTCAAGCCGAATCGACGACCCCGCACGGGAGCTCGGGGTCGAGGTCTTAGGCAAAATACCCTACCACAGGTCTGTCGTGGAGGCCTATGTCAACATGAAGCCCTTGCTCGCCTATGCACCTGACGGTGAGGTCTCTAAGAGGCTTAAGGAGATCTTCAATTACTTCGTGGAGAGCGTGTTGAGATGAAGGCCATAGCCGTAGCTGGGGGTAAGGGAGGTACGGGCAAGACCTTCGTGGCTGTTAACTTAGCACGCCTACTTTCAAGTAGGGATAAAACGCTGCTGGTGGATGCCGACGTCGAGAACCCATCAACTCTCTTCGCTCTGCCAGCTGAAGTTAAGGAGGTTAAGCAGGTGGAGTCCTTTAAGCCCTTGATCGACGAGGCTAAGTGCTCGAAGTGCGGCTTGTGTGTTAAGAACTGCCCTGAACACGCATTAGTCATGCTGGTCGACAAGAGGATCCTCTACTTCGAGGATTTATGCTCAGGCTGTGAGGTCTGTAAGCTAGTGTGTCCAAGCTCAGCAGTCAATAGGGGGTTGAGGGTTGAGGGGCTCTTCAAGTACGGGTCTTATGGTGAGAGCTTAGATGTTGTGGTCGGCGAGCTTAAGCCTGGGATTAGGAGGAGCGGCTTCATGATAACTAGGCTCATCGAGGAGCATAGAGGGCTATTCGAGAAGTACAGCTACGTAGTTGTGGACTCACCTCCTGGTTCAGGCGTCGGGCTACTCTCAGTCGTCAAGGAGGCCGACGTTGTCGTAGCTGTGAGCGAGCCCACCCCCCTCGGCCTAAACGACTTGAAGAAGTTCTTAACCCTACTCGAGAGGGTTGAGAAGAGGCTCAAGGTGATTCTAGTCGTGAATAAGCATGGCTTACCGGGAGGGCTTGAGAGAGACCTTGAGGAGGAGGCTTCTAAGAGAGGTCTGCCCGTGATAGCCATACCTTACAGCGAGCTCGTAGTGAAGAGCTACGTGGAGAGGAGGCCCATAGTGGACTTACACCCAGAGTCTCAGGTCTCGAAGGGGCTGGTGGAGGTCGCTAGGCTCGTCTCAAGCTAACTCGAAGAGAAAACTTATGTTACAACACATGGCTGTTTAGTCGTGGCTGAGGAATCGTTAAAGGTCAACTGCAGGGTTAATGGAAGGCTATGCGGCAAGTGCTGCTATGAGACTGAAATGCCTCTGACTAAAGCCGACATAGAGAGGATTAAGATGCTCGGCTTTGAGGAGAGCTTCTTCGCCCGCTTGGAGGGAGGAGTGCCGAGGCTTAGGAACATTAATGGTCACTGCGTCTTCCTAAACCCTGAGACCAATGAGTGCACGATATACCCCCACAGACCCTCAGGCTGTCGCCTATACCCACTCGTCTTAGACGTCGAGAAGGGCGTAGTAGTCGTAGATGAGCTATGCCCTAGAGCTAAGGAGATACCGATGGAGGTTGTTGAGGAGCTAGCTCCAAGGCTTCTAAAGCTTATAGAGCAACTCTGCGAGGAGAATACTTGAGGATTTAGCGTCCAGCTGAGCTCATGAGGTTTGAGGTTCTGTGCCCTCGAAGGGATACCCGAGAATGCTTAGGAGAGGGGAGAGGTTCAACCCCCTCGAGGTAGCTAAGCAAACTGAGGAGATAGTGTGTAGGGAGAGCTCGAGGAAGTACACGTCGTTCTACGCCACTGGCGTCTACGGCGGGATAGCCACAGGCTACACCGTTGGGTGTTGCTTTAGATGCTTTTTCTGTTGGACGGACTTCAGCAGGGACTACCCTGAGCTCTACGGCGACTACTACACTCCTGAAGAGGCCTGCAACAACATAGTCAAAGCAGCTAAGAGGTGGAGGGTTAAGAAGGCTAGGATTAGCGGTGGAGAACCCACACTCTGTAGGAAGCACCTACTAGAGCTATTGGAGCACATGGAGGGGAGGGGAGAGGTTGAGCTCTTTATCTTGGAGACCAACGGCCTATTGCTAGGTGCTGACGAGAGCTACGTGAGGGAGTTGACGGGGTTTAAGAAGGTCTACGTGAGGGTCTCGCTTAAAGCCGGGACACCAGAGGCTTTTGAAGCCAGGACTGGTGCTTCAAGGGAGTTCTTCAAGCTCCCCTTCAAGGCCGTCAAGAGCCTCCTAGATCATGGAGCTAGGTTCCACGTAGCAGCTATGAGCGATCCAAGGATCATGCCCCTGAGCGAGAGGAGGAAGCTCATCGAGAAGCTTGCTGAGATCGACGAGTTCGTAGCTGCAAACCTTGAAGAGGAGGTCTGCGACCCCTACGAAGCCACGATAGTCAGGATGAGCTACTACGGCGTAGATCCAGTCAAGTTCTTCGGGGGCTCCAGCCTTGAGGAGTGAAGTGCTTCTAGAGAAGCTTGTTACACTGTTCAGGTTAGCTGAGGTCGAGGGAGAGGACTTGACGCTCAACAAGCTCTACAAGCTCTTCAACCTCCAAGTACCCCTTGAGCTTAAGGAGCTGGAGGATCTGCCTCCACGGCTTGCCTTGACGTTGATCCACGAGGACCCCAGGCTTAGAGGTGTCGTGAGGAAGGCTGCTAAGGCGTATTTGAGAGAGAAGAAGGTTAAGATTTGAGTTGAGGTAGCTCGCACTTAAATGGTAGCTTGCTGCTGAAGGCGGAGATGGGCATGGACCTGTACTGAGTTATGAGGTGCCCCGACTCCTTAGCTATCTTCTCTATGTCGTCGAAGGTCTTAGCCGTGGCCACGACCACGTCCTTAACCATTAGTAGCCAGAGGTCCTCTAGACTGAAGCCCTTGGGCTTCAATAGCCTTATAACAGCGGCTTCGCCCATGACTACCATTAATTGAGGGCTTAGAGGATTTAGATAAGCCTATCACGTGCCTCTACGGGGAGAGCATGAACCTAAGAGCCGTACTCCCTGACAATTCGCCATATCAAAACTGGGGCTTACCAACACTCTGTTTTAAGCTCAACGTAGACAACGCCTAAAGCAAAGCTGGAGTCCAGATCCAAGAGTTGCTCAGCCTTAGACACCTTTTTAATTTCAAGTCACGCTTTAACTGTCTAATTGGTCAGCTGGCTTAGCTGAAGTCTGACGTGAAGGTGTTGACATGCCTCAACGGCGTGTCGCCTTAGGCGGTCTAGGTGGTGGAGGAGATGTCGGTGGGGCTTTGAGCCTAGCCATGCCTATTAGAGCCCTCGGACTTAAGCCCGTAGTAGTTTCCTTCAACGACTGTAGAGCTGATGCTATTGATGATGCCGAGAGTATTGGTAAAGCTGTCTTGAGGATTACCCCCAACAGCCGAAGCAGGCTTAGGCTCTTAGAGCCTCTAGTAGCCTCTCTAGACTTTGAGACTTATTTGGTGTGCCTCAAAGAGGGGCGTGATGAGGTTATTCGAGGGCTTAAGAGCTTGTCTGAGAATCTTGGTTTTGAGGTCTTCATCGCCGTCGACTTGGGAGGCGACTCTCTACTGTACGGTGATGAGCCAAGCTTGGGGAGCTACAAGGCCGACATGATGAGCCTAGCCGCGCTGTCAAAGGCATCTGAGGAGCAGGGCTTCAAGGCACTACTAGCTGTAGGGGCGTTAGGCCTAGAAGGTGGAGGTGTGCTGAGCCTCCCACACCTAGCCCGTAACTTAACTAGGTTTACTGACGCCTACTTGGGGTGCTACAAGCCGCCAGCAGAAGTACTGAGCACCGTGCTTAACGCTTTAAATTATCTTCTGTCTAGAGGCAAGTCAGCCATGCTGACACTATATAGAGATGCTCTTGCCGGGGCTGTGGGTAAGAGAAGGTATGACGTAGCCTACATGCACGGAGAGGTCTTAGTTGAGCCTTACCATGGGTACATGTTTATATTCGACGCACCCCTACTCTGCAAGCTAAGCA
>QMSN01000097.1 GCA_003650865.1 Thermoprotei archaeon | reverse complement strand
GCTCATAAAGGATGCAGCTAAGCAGTGTAAGGAGCTAGTGGTTCCACCTGAGCCTGAAGTCTACCTAACCGATATAAACAGCCAGTACTCGACGCTGCAGTTGATAGTTAGAGTTGCAAACCCAAGGAGGATGCCTCAAGTTAAGTCCAAGCTTTTGAAGCTCATTAAGCAGGCTTTCATAAATGCTGGAATACAGCTTTTTTAGTCCAACGCCACACCATTAAGTCCTACAAGCTCTTCTCTAAGCCTCATATCTCAGCTCTGTGCAAGACCGATAAGCCTAAGTTGAAGGTTTCAGGATAATGTTGTTGAAGGTCTTCTGAGCAGAGTGTTGGTCTATGAGCTCTCCCTCAATTAGGAAGGTTAGGAAGAGGGATGGCAGGCTTGAGGACTTTGATCTGACTAAAATCGTGAACGCAATATTCAAGGCGCTTAAAGCCACTGGTGAGGGAGACTACGAGTTAGCTAAGAGGCTTGGCCTCGAAGTCGTCTCGATACTTGAAAAGAAGTTCGCTGGAGAAATACCTTCAGTCGAAGAGATCCAAGACATCGTTGAGGACACCCTGATAAGAAACGGCCTCGTAAACTCAGCTAAGGCCTACATACTCTACAGGAGGTGGAGGACTAGCATAAGGGAGACTAAGCGGTTCTTGGGGGTTGAGGACGACCTCAAGCTCACCATTAACGCTGTGAGGGTTTTAGCTAGGAGGTACCTCCTGCGAGATGAGAGTGGCAGGATCATAGAAACCCCCGGCCAGATGTTCATGAGGGTGGCCAAGGCCATCGCTAGAGCTGACTCCCTCCACGGCAAGGACCCCTCTAAGGCTGAGAAGGAGTTCTTCCAAGCCATGAGGAACCTCGAGTTCCTGCCTAACAGCCCTACGCTCATGAATGCAGGCACTGAGATAGGGCAGTTGGCAGCATGCTTTGTCATACCCGTGGAGGACTCGATAGAGGGGATCTTCGACGCCTTGAAGTACATGGCTATAATACACAAGTCCGGTGGGGGCTGCGTAGCTAAGGGAACCTTCATATACACGACTCTATGCGGCGTAATGCCGATTGAGCACCTCGTAGAGACCTTCATACCTCCAAGCCTCAAGGACGTCGAGGAGACAATATCCATCGACGTCTCCGATAGGGAGATACTGGTGATGGCTTACGAGCCCCATGAAGGTACGACCTTCAGGAAGTTGCTGAGGGTATGGCGTTACAGCTTGCCGAGAAGAGAGCTTGTGAAGGTGTCGCTTGCTAACGGCGTAGAGGTGGTTACGAGCTGTTGGCATCCATTTCTCGTGTTGAGCTCGAATGGAGAGGTTGTAGAGCGGAGAGCTGATGAGTTAAAGCCGGGAGACCTCGTGTTGACGCCGACGGCGCCATCAACTTGGCCTTTCAAAGCCCCCATCGAGGTAGGGGGTCTAAGACTAACAGAGGATTTAGCGTGGGCGTTGGGCTACACCTTGAGTAGGGTTTCTCTAAGTAAGCGCAGAGCTCGTGTATTTAGCGAGGGCGTAGAGCCCCTTAAGAGGCTAAAGCAAGTTTTAAGTGGAGCTTTTGGGAGGAGCATTGGTCGTATACGTCGAGGCAAAAGCTCTTCAAGCTGGATCTATCAAACCTGCAGCACGAGGGTTGTAAACTTCTTCAAGGGCATCTTCGGGGCGAGCGAGAGGGGCTTAAAGATACCTCAAGAGGTCTTTAAGTCACCGCTAGACGTGGTTCTGGCTTTCATAGCTGGCTTGATAGACTCTCAAGGTCGTGTAAGTGTGGATGAGGCGCGTATAGAAATTATTGCTTCAGGAGGTTTAGGCGAGCTTCTACCATTGCTTCTAAGCTCTCTAGGCTTAAACGTAAAGGTGCGTAGTGGAGCTAGAGGTGAGAGGTATAGGGTTATTGTAGAGAGCTCACCAACTCTCAGACGATACGCATCGACATTATTGAGCCACATGGTTGTAAGCGAGAAGAAGAAAGCGTTGAGATCCTTAATTGGTCTCGGCGTCGACGCGGCTTCGCTTGATGGTCTTAAGCCCTCAGCCTCTAAGCTCAGGAGTAGGGGCTTTCGCGAGGGGTCCTCCAGACATTCATGGTCCTGCCAAGCGGCTTTCAGTAGCGTCCCAGTGAAGGTTGTTGAGAGGCTTGAGGGCGATGAGAGGGTTACGCTCTACGACTTGACGGTTGATGGCGCTGAGACTTATGTAGCTGGTGTAAGGGGCTTTGTAGTTGTCCACAACACTGGCTTCTCCTTCTCTAGGCTTAGGCCTAAAGGAGACATCGTGAAGTCGACTATGGGCGTGGCGTCAGGCCCAGTCTCCTTCATGAAGATATTCGACGTAGCTACTGAAGTCATAAAGCAGGGAGGCAAGAGGAGGGGGGCGAACATGGGGGTGCTGAGGGTTGACCACCCAGACGTGAGGGAGTTCATTACCGTTAAGGGCGACGGCGTAAGCTTGAGGAACTTCAACATCTCAGTGGCGGTGACAGACGACTTCATGGAGGCTGCTGAGAGAGGCTCGTCCATAGACCTCATAAACCCAAGGACGGGCGAGCCTGTGAGGAGCGTGAACGCCAGAGACCTCTTTGAGTTGATGGTGGACATGGCGTGGAGAATAGGTGATCCAGGGCTTCTATTCATAGATGAGATAAACAGGAAGAACCCTACACCCAAGCTTGGTGTTATTGAAGCCACAAACCCCTGTGTATCGGGCGATACAAGGGTTTTGACGCCATGGGGTTACCTGACGATAAGGGATGTATATGAAGCAGCTAAGCATAGCTGCGCAAGGATGCTTGTCGCTAGTAAGGGGATTTGTGAGGAAGGCGACTCTCTAGCCTACGCGACTAAGGTGCTTACCCTAGCTCGAGGGAGTGCGTGTGAAGCTTATGTAGTGGGGCTAGCAGTCTCGGTGGTTACTGAAGCCATAGCGTACGCTTGGAGAATAGGCAAGAAGAGGGTTGTGAGGGTTAAGACTAGGGAGGGCTATGAGCTTGTAGCCACCCCAGACCACAAGGTGATGGTTGAGGGAGGTTGGAGGAGGATCTGTGACCTCCAGCCTGGCGATAAGGTCGTCATCGCTACGACGCCCGTGGACCACGACTTCGGCTGTGAGAGCATAGGAGTTGACTTGGCGTTCGCGCTGGGCTGGCTAGTCGGTAGAGGTTCTCTACGCGGTGGCAAGCTGCACTTCCACTTCAGCCGGTGCAGGGCTGACGTAGCTCGTGAAATAGCGGATACGCTGGCTAAACACTTCAAGGCGAGGGTTAAGCCCCGCACAGCAGGCGGTGAGGTCACGCTCAGCGTGGGGGGTAGGGCCTACAAGTTCTTCTCATGCATCTTAGCTGAAAGGAGGGGTCACATACCTGAAGCCATGTATCGCTTAAACCCTCGTGAGGTAGCTGCTTTCTTGAGGGGGTTATTTGGGGCGCTTGGCTTCCTCGGCCATGACGGCTCCATAAGGCTTAGGTCAGAAGCTAAGGGGCTCCTAAGAGAAGCTCAGGATCTGCTTCTCCTACTCGGCGTGAAGTCCAGAATCCACGAGCTCCCTCTCAGCGAGCTTCTTGAGCGTGGCGGGTCGGCTAAGAAGCTCTATGAGCTCATAGTATCCGGAGGCAGCGCTAAGGCATTCGCTGAGAAGGTGGGTGTGGACCACTTGGACGTCGTGGAGGTTCAAGAGCTAAGCGACCTCGCACGCGATGACGACTACGCGACCGTAGACTCCATTGAGGAGCTGGGGGAGGAAGTCGTGTATGACTTAACTGTTCCGGAGCTCCATAGCTACGTGTCCAACGGCTTCATAAGCCACAACTGCGGAGAAGTGCCTCTACTCCCATTTGAGGCTTGCAACTTAGGGTCAATAAACCTCTCTAAGGTTGTCGAGAAGGCAGACGTGGATTGGGATAGGCTTAGAGAGCTCGTCTGGTTAGGCGTCCACTTCTTGGACAACGTGATAGACGTAAATAAGTACCCCATACCGCAAATAGAGCGCATGGTCAAGCTCAATAGGAAGATTGGTCTTGGCGTCATGGGCTTCGCGGACATGCTCCTAAAGATGGGCATACCCTACGACTCCGAGGAAGCCTTGAAGGTAGCTGATGAGGTCATGAGCTTCATAGCACGCGAGGGCAAAGCAGCCTCGAGGGAGCTAGCTCTCGAGAGAGGTGTATTCCCGACTTTTGAGGATAGCAGGTGGAGGGCTGAGGGGTACGATGCCCTTAGGAACGCTACAGTCACCTCAATAGCCCCTACCGGGACTATAAGCATAATAGCTGGAACCTCAAGCAGCATAGAACCGATATTCGCACCCGTCTATGTGAGAAAGGCGTTGGGGGGCGTCAACCTAGTAGAGGTAAACCCGATATTCGAGAGAGTCGTTAGGGAGAGGGGGATCTACAGCAGGGACCTCATAGTTAAGGTGGCGAAGACAGGGTCTCTACGAGAAGTGCCCGGGGTTCCTGAGGACGTGAAAAGGCTTATGGCTACAGCTCTAGACGTAGACCCTGAGTGGCACGTCAAAATGCAAGCTGCATTTCAGAAACATGTGGATAACGCAGTCGCCAAGACCGTCAACTTGAGGCATGAAGCTGGGCTAGACGTAGTCAGGAGGGTTTTCAAGCTCGCCTACAAGCTGAAGTGCAAGGGCATAACAGTCTACAGGTATGGCAGCAAGCCTGAGCAGGTACTATACGTGGGGCTTGAGCCAGGCGAGGAGTCAGCAGTTACGCTCGGCATAGAGTACCTCGAGCAGTGCCCTAGAGGTGTGTGTTTCCTCTGAGGTGCATAACATGGCTAGAGGCTTCATCCACCTGTATACGGGCGACGGCGAGGGCAAGACCCTTACGGCCTTCGG
>QMSN01000096.1 GCA_003650865.1 Thermoprotei archaeon | reverse complement strand
TCGTACTCCAGGACGACGCCGTTTATGTAGGCGTCTAGCTCAACAGCCTTCTCAGCGAGCTTATCGGTCTCCTCACCTGGCACTTGTACGTGAACTCCCTTCTGGTTTAGCTCCTTGACGCTCGGCTTATATCCCGACTTGTGGAAGAAGAGCTCTCCCTGGAGGAAGTACTCTGGGAAGCATATCAGCTTTATAGGCGCGAACTTGTCTCTAGCGGCCTTGCCGACAGGCCCATAGACGTGGACGCTGTCGAGCAGCTGAAGGGCGTGTTGTAGGTTTACCTTCACGTCGTCCTTCTCGAAGGCTAGCTTCTGGATCTCAACCTGCATGATAGCCGCTCGATAAAGGTCGAAGTACTCCATGAAGACCACCTTGCAGACACTCTACTATGACTACGGATAAAACTTTTACGAGAGAAGTCGAGGCTCTGGAACACCAAGAGCCACTACATCTAAAGCTTACGTTAAAAAGGGTTAAGGTAAGAAAGTAAATGTGGTTTGATGTTACGGGGGATGTTTAGCTCATTAAACAGACACTTGGACTGTCTTTATCTTCTTGGCTATCTCGTCGCCTACCTCATCTGTATGAGCTGAGCCTCCGAGGTCGTAGGTTAAGACTTTCCTCTCGGTGAGCACCTCTACAACTGCGGCCTCTATCCTAGCGGCAGCCTCAGCAGCAGCCTTGTCGCCGTACCTCTGGTGGAAGTACTTCATTAACCACATGGCGGAGAGTATGCAGGCCATGGGGTTCGTGACCTTCTTGCCGTAGTACTTCGGAGCTGATCCGTGAACGGGCTCGGCCATGGCGAGCTGGTCGCCCACCTGGAGGCTTGGAGCTAGTCCCAGCCCGCCTTGAATTGCAGCGGCCAAGTCGGTTATTATGTCGCCGAACATGTTGCTGACGACACATACGTTGTACCACTCAGGCCTCCTAACAGCCCACTGAGTCCAAGCGTCTATGTATGCATAGTCCCTCTCAATGTCCGGGTACTTCTCAGCAATCTCGTTGAAGATCTCTCTCCAGAAGACACACGCCTTCAGCACGTTGCTCTTATCTATGCAGGTAACCCTCTTCTTGCCGTCCATGGGCGCGCCTTTCTCCCTAAACCTAGCCAGCTCGAAGGCGTACTTTATGACCCTTTCACAGCCTTTCCTCGTGAGGATCCTCACGTCGATGGCTAGCTCCGAGGTCCCTCCCCTATTGAGCCTTCCACCTATGCCTTGGTAGAGGTCCTCTGTGTTCTCCCTGATTATTACCATGTCCACGTGCTCAGGCCCCTTCTTAATGGGCGTGGGCACGTTGGGGTAGAGCTTGCAAGGCCTCACATTGGCATAGAGGTCTAAGCCGAACCTCAAGTCGAATATCAGCTTAGCGCCAGCGTAGGTCCCATCAGGCCACCTAGCGTCCTGCCAGCCGACAGCCCCAAAGAGCACTCCATGACTCTCCCTACAGGTCGGCAAGAGCTCAGGTGGGTACTCCTCCTTCAAGTTCTTCAGGTAATACATTGCTCCAGCTTCGAACTCTATGAACTCGAAGTTCAGCCCTGAAACCACCTCTTCACACGCCTTAAGCGCCTTAACAGCCTCAGGCACAACCTCCCTACCTATACCGTCACCGGGGACTACAACTATCTTGTACTTCCCAGGCATGAACAGACCCCCATCACTAATCTAGTTTCGGGGAAGCTTTAAAACTGTGAGTATTTAACGTTTACTGAAACCCTATATCGAAAAGGGGTGGAGCAATTGAAGCTTTATGAGGTTGCCGACGACGTTGTCGAGACAGGCGTGCTGATCGCTGGCGCTGGAGCGGCTGGCCTCTTAGCTGGCATAAAAGCCGACGACATGAACGTCGACGTAGCCATATGCTCTAAGGGGCTGTTCAGGAAGAGCGGCGCAACAGTCATGTCCACCGGCGGCATGGAGGTGGCCATAGGCCACGGAGATCCCACAGACAACCCCGACGTCCACTTCAGAGACACAGTCGTCGGAGGAGAATACATCAACGACCAGAGGCTAGTAGACGTCTTGACCAGAGAGGCTGTGGAGAGACTTGTGGATCTAGAGAGAATGGGAATAGTCTTCGAGAGACAGGAGGATGGAAGACTATTCCAGTTCGCACCTGGAGGAGCCCATGCTAGAGTTGTGATACTAGGCGACTTAGCAGGGTCCCACTACATGGTAGCCCTGAACAGGGAGGTCATGAGGAGGAACATAAGGGTCTTCGAGGAGGTCATGATAACGAACCTCCTAACCACGAATGGAGCCATAAGCGGAGCAGTAGGGCTTGACATAAAGAAGGGCGAGCTCATAGCGTTCAAGGCTAAGGCGGTCATATTAGCAACGGGAGGAGCAGGCCAGATCTATAGGTACACTTCAAACCCAGTCCAGAACACCGGTGATGGAAGGGCTATGGCGTATAGAGTTGGGGCTGAGCTCATAGACATGGAGATGGTCCAGTTCCACCCAACGGGCCTTGCATATCCACCTGAGAGGAGAGGTACACTGGTCACTGAAGCCGTCAGGATGATAGGTGCGTACTTGCTCAACAACAAGGGCGAGAGGTTCATGAGCAGGTACGACCCGGAGCGCATGGAGCTCTCCAAGAGGGATGTCGTCGCCAGAGCGATATGCACTGAGGTCAGAGAGGGCAGAGGAACTGAGTGGGGAGGTGTCTACCTAGACGTCTCCCACGTGCCTGAAGATGTCATTGAGAGGAGGCTTGGAGTCACAAGGAGAAAGATATTGTTCCTGACGGGGATGGACTTAGCCAAGGAGCCCATACACGTGTATCCAACCTGCCACTACTTCATGGGTGGAGTCAGGGCTGACCCAGACTGCTCAACGAAGGTTCCAGGCCTCTTCGTGGCTGGCGAGGAGATGGGTGGAGTTCACGGTGCCAATAGGCTTGGAGGTAACTCGATAACCACGCTGATAGTCTTTGGGTGGAGGGCTGGCATATCAGCTGCCAAGTACGCTAAGGAGGCCAGCTTCAGGCCTATAAGCGCAGAGCAAGTTGCTAAGGAGAGAGAAAGGGTATTCGGCTTCTTGGGCAGGAAGGACTACATACACCCATCCAAAGTGAGGACGGAGCTCCAAACCGTCATGTGGGACAACGTCGGCATAATAAGGACTGAGGATTCCATGAGGACGGCTCTAGGAGTCATTGAGAGGATGAGGAGCTACGACCTACCTAAGGTCGGGGTTCCAGATGGAAGCAGGAGGTACAGGATGGACTGGGTTGAAGCCATAGAGTTCGAGAACATGCTCGACGTCGCCGAGATGGTTACGAGGTCAGCTATGTACAGGAAGGAGAGCCGTGGAGCGCACACGAGGGACGACTACCCCAAGAAGGACAACAAGAACTGGCTCGTGCACATAGTCATCAGGAGAGTTGACGGACAGATGAAGCTGTGGACAGAGCCCGTCGAGCTCATCAAGCTTAAGCCTCCAGACGTGTGAAGAGGTGAGTTTGATGGGTGAGAAGCAGATAGTTAAGTTTAAGGTGTTCAGGTACGACCCTGAGAGAGACGAGAAGCCGAGGTATGAGGAGTACGAGGTTCCCTACTACAGGGGCATGAAGGTTCTTGACGCCTTGATATACATACACGACAACTTCGACCCAACGCTGGCCTTCAGGTATAGCTGCAAGATTTGGAGGTGCGGCTCCTGCGCCGTTATGGTGAATGGCGATGCTAGGCCAGCCTGTAGGGCTGAGGTCGAGCCGGGCAAGGAGTACGTGATAGAGCCTCTAGCAAACCTCCCAGTTGTCAGAGACCTCGTCGTTGACTTCAGCAAGCTCTACAAGAGGTTCAGCGGCCTTGGGCCCTACTTCGTCACGACAAAGCCTAGAGGCAAAGAGCCAGCTAGAGTGCCTGGACACAAGTACGAGGACTTCATCAAGGTGGCTGGATGCATAGAGTGCTGGTCATGCATATCCGTATGCCCAGTCGTCAAAGTTGCTTGGGCCGAGATGGCCGGGCCAGGCCTAATGGTGGCTCTAGCCCAGTCAGCCTTTAACCCCCTAAACGAGCATGACGTACTCCCAACAGCCTTCGCCCAAGGCCTTTACTGCTGCACTACGTGTAGAAAGTGCAGCGAAGTTTGCCCAGAGGAGATAGCTGTACCTGAGCTTGTCTTCGAGAAGCTCAGGGCCATAGCGGTCAACAAGGGCATGGGGCCTCTGCCAGGTCACTTCGTGCCTAAGGAGCTCATAGAGAAAACCGGGAAGTCAGTTGCCAGAAAGGACATGCCGTTCCTCGAGACCCTAGAGACCGAGGTCTTCAAGCCTGAGGGCGAGCCAATAGATAGAGTAGGTCTATTCACGGGTTGTCTAGCCGACTACAGGCTTCAGCCAGTTGCTAAGGCGACCCTCGAGATACTATTGAAGCTGGGGATAGAGGTCGTAGTGCCTAAAGACCAAGTTTGCTGCGGCTCACCGATGGTTAGGACTGGTGTGCTGAGCGTCATGAAGAGGCTCGTCGAGCAGAACGTAAAGGCTTTTGAGAGGTTCGGAGTCAAGACGATCGTGACTCAGTGTGCTGGGTGTAGCTTAACGCTCAAGAAGAACTTCCCGGAGTTCGTCAAGATGTTCCTTGGCAGGGAGATGCCCTTCAAGGTGTATCACCTCTCGGAGTACATAGTAGACGTGTTGAAGCTGAAGCTGAAGGGCTTGAAGGAGATAAAGATGAAAGTCACCTGGCACGACCCATGTCACATAGGCAGAGGACAGGGCATATACAAGCAGCCTAGAGAGCTCTTAACGTCGATACCCGGCATAGAGCTAATCGAGATGAGCAAGCCCGACCAGTGCTGTGGTGCTGGTGGAGGTGTTAGGTCAGGTAAGAGGGA
>QMSN01000095.1 GCA_003650865.1 Thermoprotei archaeon | reverse complement strand
TTTCTCTTGCCTATCTCCACGGACACAGGGCGCCTACCAGCTCTAACTCCTCCACCTGAGCCGCAGCACACGTCGTACTCCTTCATCTCCTTGAATTTGAGGCCGGGCAGCATGTTGATGAGTATCCTAGGCTCCTTCCATACACCGCAGCCTCTCCTCAAGTGGCATGAGTCGTGGTAGGTCACGGTCATGTCTATCCTGCCGAAGTTCTTGTTTAGCCTGTCGACACCAAGCACATTGACTAGGTACTCGGTTATCTCGTAGACCTTGAGGCGAGGCGGGTAACCCCTAGCCTTGGTCACGAAGTAGGGGAAGTTTATCTTCCATGTTAGGAGGCACCCTGGACAGCCCATTATGACCTTCTCGACGCCATACCTCTCGAAGACCTCAGTGTTCTTGAGCGCTTGGGTTATTCCGACGTCGAATAGCCCCGACCTTATGGCTGGTGAGCCGCAGCACTGCTGATCCTTTGGTGCTATTATCCTAACGTTATTCCTCTTCAGGGCCTCTATTATGCCGAAGCCCACCTTCTGAAGCCTGTAGTCTATGAGGCAGCCCGTGAAGAACAACACCTCGTCGACGGGGTTGGGGACGTCTATGACCTCGGGTATTTGCTCTAGGAGTGGCGGGGTCTGCCTCTCAACAGCTCTACCAGTCTTGGTTATAAAGGATGAGAAGACCTTGTGTCCATCTAGAGGCCCAAGCCCAGCCCTAGCTATGTGAGACCTCAGTTCCTCCATTATGTCGGGTACCTCAAACTCCCTCGGACAGACCTCCCAACACTTCCTGCACGTCGTGCAGGCGTAGACGTCTATGTCCTCCTTCATCTTCACTAGCCTAGACTCCTTAGCCTCATCGCGAGGGTCCAGTATCCTGGTCGCCAAGTCCCTCATGTAGAACTTCGGCCCAGGGTACTTCGTGAGCTCGGGCTTCCTAAACCCCACTTCAGCAGCTGGGCAAGCAGCTCTACACAAGTAACACTCTCTACAAGTCGCAAGTAAGTAGAACTTCTCCCTATCCTCCAAGGACCAAGAGATTTTCTCGAAGTCCGAGGTCTTGCTGCTCCTCACGAGCCAAGGCTCGAGCTTTATGGTCTGCTCTAAGGCTGGCCTCCTGTCGACTACAAGGTCCCTTATGACATTGAAGTTCTTGAGGGGCTCTATCGTTATCTCGCCAGGCTTCTCGATGTAGGTTCTGCAGGCTAGGACTGGAGTACCGTTAAGCATGACGCCACATGCACCACAGACGCCAGACCTACAGTGAAACCTGAAGGCTATTGGCTCGTAGACCTCGTAAATGTACCTCAAGACCTCGAGTACAGTCATCCCTTCGCGCCATGGAACCTCGTAGGTGGCGTAGTAAGGCCTCTCGTCGACCTCCGGGTTGTACCTAAACACCTTTACTATTAGCGTCTGCTCAGACAACATCGCTTAACCCCCTGTAGGGGCTGCCTTTTACGTCGGCGTCATTATCCCTGGAATCTTGAATAACGCTGCCCTCCTAGCAGCCTTGAGCTTCGCCATCTCAGACAACTGCTCTAAAGTCCCAAACTTAAGTGCCTTAACGTGGCAAGTCTTAACGCAGGCGGGCTCAAGGCCCTTCTCAACCCTCTGCACGCAGAGCCTGCACTTCTGCATTCTGCCAAGCTGAGCGTTAAATTGAGGTGCGCCGAAGGGGCAAACCCACATGCAGTACTTACAGCCTATGCACTTGGTCTCGTCTAGGAGCACTATGCCGTCCGGCCTCTTCTTGATGGCTCTCGCTGGGCACACCTCGGCACAGGGAGCTCTGCCGCAGTGCATGCAGGGTATGGAGACGAAGTACATGACGACCTTGCCGTCCATGATCTCAGGACCTATCCTGACGTTCCTTATGAAGCTCATGGTCTCCGGCAGCTGATTCTCGTTTCTGCAAGCGAGCTCGCAAGCCCTACAGCCTATGCACCTCTCGAGGTCCGCCATGATGCCGTATTCCGGCATAGCTATGACCTCCATTAATCGCCTACTAGCTGTCTAACTGGAGAGATAAGTCTTTCCCTCAGCTTCTTCAACCTCAAGTCTCCCCCATGTACAACAGGTCGAGGAGGGTCAAAGCCCTAAAGGCTACGACATCGCCCTTCTTGAGCTCAGTCCTCGGAGGCAGCACAGCGTAGGCATTTGACTTGACGAGCGTCATCATGACGTTGGCGCCGCCGTGCATGGGCTTAGCGACAAGATCTCCATCGACGTACTTGACGCCAGCTCTTAAAAACCTGTGGCCACCCCAAGGAGCTTCATGCTCGTCCAACTTAGCCTTGATCACTGGCAACATGTCCTCAGCCCTCCTACCAGTTAGAGCTGCGAGTAGCGGTAGGCATAACACGTAAAATGCGGCTACGGCCGACACTATGTGTCCGGGCAGCATGATTATGGGCTTATCTCTCACGAAGCCGAAGCCAGCTGGCTTGCCGGGGCTCAGCGTCAAGCCGTGGACGATTACACCAGGCTCGCCGAGGCTGTTTATGGCGTCGGGGACTGCATCGTTTATCCCTATACTGCAGCTACCCATGGTCAACACCACGTCGTACTTACTTATGGCACTGGCCAAAACCTCCTTGACCACCTCCACGTCATCGGGGTATATGCCGAGTACCTCGGCTTCTCCTCCCAACTCGTCGACAAGCCCCTTTATGACGTAAGCGTAGTTATTGGGTGGAGGCTCCTTCTGCTCGAGGCTCTTCAGGTAAAGCTCCTTGCCCACGGATATTACTGCCACCTTAGGCTTCGAGTACACCTTCACTTTAGACTTGCCTAGCCCCATCATCAAGCCCACGTCTATGGGCCTTATGACGTGGCCAGCCTTCAGTATTGGCTGTCCTGCTTTGACATCCTCGCCCTTAATGGCAACGTTCTCTAGTTTCTCTATTCTCCTAAACACGAGGATGCTATCTTCCTCAAGCCTAGTCTCCTCAACCTTGACGAGAGCGTCCGAGCCTGGGGGCATTGGTGCACCAGTCACAAGGAACGCTGCCTCTCCCTCCCTTATGGTGGGCAACTCCTTGGTGTCCGGCAAGACCTTAGCTACTACCCTAAGCCTCACGGGGTTGCTCTTTGAAGCATTGACAGTATCTTCAGACCTAACGGCGTAGCCGTCGAAGCAAGAGCAGTCGTAGGGAGGTACGTCTTGATCTGCGACCACGTCTTCAGCTAGGACTCTCCCCACGCTATCGGGAACCCTCAGCTCTTCAACCTTAGGTCTTAGGCGTAGGTGCTCCATGAGCTTCTTGGCGGCCTCCTCAGGAGAGGTCAGCTTGAGTATCCTCTTCCAGTCATCTCTCACTTTTTCACTTGACAAATCGACCACCTTAAATCTCAGAGGCTTATTTTCTCTACTGGTCGATATGGTTAGTTAAATCTGTTATTCGAGGTGAGAGATTTGACTACTAACCGCGAAGAAGAGCTATGCTCTCTCTCACTGGAGTGCGCTATCAAGAAGGTTGTCGTAAACTTCTATGAGAACGTCGACTTCAACCTAGCTCCTCAACAAGCTATGAGGCCTGGAGGCCTCATGCTGACTAGGGAGGTCTTGAAGACAGCTGGGGTCGAGCGAGGCTGGAGAATTCTCGATGTCGCCTGTGGAATAGGCACCACGATGATAACGCTCGTAAGCGAGCACGGATGCCACGCATTAGGGCTAGACCTCTCAGATAAGCTCCTCGAGAAGGCTAAGACTAGACTCGACAGGGATGTCAAGAGGAGGTACATGACGGACCTCATAAGAGGAGACTCCGAGCTCATGCCCATAAGGCCCGGCTCCCTGGACGCCGTGATATGCGAGTGCTCCCTATCGCTATTCCCAGATAAGAGGAAGGCTCTCAAGGAGATGGTGGACGCTGTTAGGCATGGAGGCAAGGTCATAATAACCGACGTCACGATCAAGCATGAATCCGCTAAGGAGGCTGGTGGGATGGCTGCTTGGTGCATGTGCATAGCTGGAGCTGAGACCATGGAGGGCTACTTGAAGCTCATGAAGGAGTCCGGGCTAGAAGTAGTGTATGCCAAGGACGTCTCAGAGGTCTACGACTGGGAGAGCGCAGATCCAGTCATAAGGGAGTCTCTTCAAGGGAAGATAGGCTACGCAGTCTTAATAGGGAGGAAGCCCTAGAGGCCTTCAGCATATCCTGAACTCCGAGGCCCTACACCTCTCGCAGACGCCCTCCTTCTTGAAGTAGGGCTCCCTAAGCTCTATAGCCTTCTCAAAGAGCTTGACTATATCGTCGTCGCTAGCGCCTCTCCTCATGACGCTCACAACATCGACTAGATTGTCGTTTCTCATCAAACAGGGCTTGAGCTTGCCGTCAGCTGTAACCCTAAGCCTTGTGCAGTGCATACAGAACTCGGGGTTGTTAACGGGCTTGACGAGCTCAACCCTAACTCCCCCTAAGTCATACTGCTTCCTATTGTGCATGAGCCTTCGAACCTCGACGTCAACAGCATTCTCCTCAAGCCACTTCTCTACGTCATCTAGAGGTGAATGGTAGCTCTCGTAGAACTCGTCCTCCACACCTATGGGTTCAAGCTCTATGAGTTGAAGTATGAAGTCATGCCTCCTAGCGAACTCCATTAAGTCCCAGAGCTCCTCATCGTTTAGGCCTCGAAGCACAACGGTGTTTAGCTTGATGGGCGATAAGCCGCTGTTCTTGGCCTCGAGAAGCCCCTCCATAACCATGTCAAGCATGTCTACACCCGTTATCCTCGAGAACACCTCTCTCTTAAGAGAGGGGAGGCTTACGTTGACCCTTCTAAGCCCAGCGTCTACGAGCTTACTCGCCAACCCCTTTAGTAGAGAGCCGTTGGTGGTCATAGCTAGGTCTGATGGCTTTACCTCATCTATAGCCTTGACCAGCTC
>QMSN01000094.1 GCA_003650865.1 Thermoprotei archaeon | reverse complement strand
GACCACCTTATCCTCCTTGACTCCCAATATCTTAAACCTGTGGTCAACCCCTGAGAGGCCCTTCAAGATCCCCTCTATCGTGACTTTAAATCCGAGGTCCTCTAGCACATGGGCTACAGTGGCGTTTATCAAGTAGCCCTCGCTTACGAGCTTCAACACCTCCTCCTCTATCACGTACTTGTACACTGCCTCGTACTTCGACGTAGTGGGCTCAAAGACGTGGTTATTCGGTATGCATATGTGGCTCACCTTAGGCTCATCGAACATGTAGCCGCAGTCATAGCACTCGAAGGTAGACCCTATAATCCTCCAGTCGACTCCCAAGGTTTTCAGGGTTCTACCGCATCTAGGGCATATCTGCTGGTCTTCAATCTTCTTGAACGACATGCTAGACCCTATGTATCCGCACATCAAATGCTCTATGAGTGAGACTTTCTCTACGTTGAAGCTCTTGCAGCTCGGGCACAAGTACCTAGTCCTGATGTTCATAGTCCCACAGTCAGGGCACCTGAGGACTCTATCAACAACGTAGGCCCTCACTATGCCATCCTTCTGTAGGGTGTCTAAAACCCTTTCAACGTTGTCGCCGAAGTAGAAGGCGAGCTCAGGGTATGTGACCTCATTCGTTATGAAGGGCATGACCTCGCTTATGCCCTTGAGGTATATGTCCTCGAGGAAGAGGGCAATGTCCTTTCTCCTCCTAACATACTCTGAGAGCTTTGCTATCAACTTCTGTCTCTGATCTACAGAGCTCGTCGCTCTTCCCCCATATCACGTAAAGACGAGCTTTAGCACCCTATACTCTCTTGCCTCGAATTTTAAATTTAATCTTCTTTTCATCCTTCCTCTAGAAGCTACTTCTTGCCCTTCTTCTTGCTCTTCTCCTCTTTCTTGCTCTTCTTTTCCTCAAATAGCTCTAGTAGAGTTGTCTTCTGTCTTCCGCCCATGGCGTTTAGAAAAGCGCTATCCTCCCCATAAACTTTACCCTCCTCCCTCTACCTTGAAGCTCAGAGCCCCTCCTAGACTTAATTCACGGTAATACCGGAGGGCAAGCTTAAAACGCCTCTTGAAATGCTCGTTGTGCCTTACAATATTACTCTGGTATTATCTGATGGTTATGCTTCATGTTACTTTATGGCAAACCCTCGTTATTCTCATGTGGGTAAATTAGAAATAGTATCGTGCGAATAAGTAATACGCTTCATTATATTTATCCTAAAAACGCCTCGGGGGCAGGGCTACGAGGAGGAGAGAAGCTAGTTTAAGGTTTAGGTTCATGGTGATCGAGAGGCTGCGGTTGCTGAAGAAGTTCTACTCGTATAGCGAGCTGTCTAGGAGGACGGGGATACCCGAGACTGTGCTGTGTAGGTACGTTAAAGGGGATGTTCTACCCGGGGAGGACACAGCTAGGAAGCTTTGGGAGTCGCTGGACAGGATAGAGCAGTTCAACCAGGTCATATATGAGAGGATATCTGTGGACGCTTATGGCTATGTTGACACGACGAACATAATAAACGACCCACTAATACTGATGAGGGCATCGCATCACGTCATGATGAGGTTTGCTGGCAGAAGGATAACTAAGGTGTTAACTCCAGCTGTGAATGGAGTGCCCATAGCGACCTCTATCGCGATACTCCTCGAAGTCCCTATTGTCATAGCCAAGAGGTACAGGGAGATGGGTGTCAGGGACTACGTAGAGGAGTCGTACCCCTCAGGTCCCTACATGGCCTCGCTCTACGTGCCTAAGAACGCCATAACTAGTAGGGACGACGTGCTGATAGTCGACGACCTCATAAGGACTGGAAGCACAGTTCAAGCCTTGATAAACATAGTGAGGAGGTCCAAGGCTAACGTAGCTGGCGTATTCGCCCTTGTCAGTATAGGGGATGAGTGCGTCCAGAACTTAAGGATGGAGAACCCGTTCCCAATAGAGGTAGTTGCCTCACTGCAGCCAGCCTACCAGCGCGAGCTCTACGCCTAACCTCCCTCTTCTTTGTTTCACCTAGAATATCTTGACTCCCTCGGATGGATCCTCTCTCACCTGCCTAAACCTCTTCATGAGCTCTAGCGTTATGGGTCCAGGCTTGCCGTCGCCTATGGTCCTCCCCGATATCTTGACGACGGGTACTACGCCAGCCGCCGTCCCGGTTAAGAAGACCTCGTCTGCAGTTAGCAGCTCTGATGGGGTTATGTCTTTCTCCACAACTTTGTAGCCACACTCCTCAGCCAGCTTCATGACCCTAGACCTCGTTATGCCTGGAAGTATGCCCGTAGTTCTAGGGGGTGTGTATATGACGCCGTCCTTAACTATGAAGATGTTGTCCGTAGCTCCTTCAGACACAAACCCTCTGTCGTCTAGCATAATTGCTTCATCTGCTCCCACGGCGTTAGCCTCGAGCTTAGCGAGTATGCTGTTGAGGTAGTTCATGGACTTGACTTCGTGAGTTGTCGCGTCAACTCTATCCCTCCTCACGGAGGATATTATCGCTGTCACGCCTTGAGTCCAAGCCTCATCCCTGAACAGCTTTATCTTGTCGACTATGATTATCACGGAGGGCTTGGGGCACTTGCGAGGGTCGAGGCCTAGGTCGCCTACACCTCTAGTCACCAAGACCCTTATGTAGGCGTCTCGAAACCCATTTGCTTTAACAGTGTCGATTATGGTCTTGAGCATCTCCTCCTTGCTCATGGGTATCTCAAGGCACAACACCTTAGCTGAGTCGTAGAGCCTGTCTATGTGCTCCTTCAGCTTAAAGGCGACGCCGTTGAACACCATGATGCTCTCAAATACTCCATCGCCGTACAGGAAGCCGTGGTCGAAGACGGATATCTTGGCTTGGCTCTTCGGCACAAGCTCGCCGTCAATGTATATGAGGGGCTCCTTCTCCAAGGCTAGCACCAACCCAAACAGGGCTCAAAGCCCAACTAAGTCTTAACGAGCTTTTAAGCTTTAAAGTCGAGAGGACTTTGAGAGGTGTGGCGGGCCCGGTGGGATTCGAACCCACGACCGACGGCTTAGGAGGCCTGCGGCAACCCTTACGGTTGACGCCGCGCTATCCGGACTGCGCTACGGGCCCAACTCTAACCTGTTAACACCACTTTTAACTTTTAATGCAGGGGGTGGGCGCGAAGAATCGATAACTATATATACCCCAAATATAAATATTTCGTATAGAAAGGCTTATATACCCCCATATTATTTATGGGGTTTCCCCGGCCGTATGAGCTCGTTACGGGAGTAATTGATGATCGTAACGCGATAGGCTCAAGCTTGTTTGGGGGTGGTTTGGTGTCTAGGCATGAGGTCTCATCAGAATTTGAGAAGGAGAAGAATAAGGGTAGTGTAAGGTATGTTGACGATATTAAGGTAACTGAGCGTTGCCCTGAGTGTGGTAGCACTGACCTTATTAGGAGCTATGAGAGGGGGGAGCTCACCTGTAGGAACTGCGGCTTGGTGATAGACGAGAAGATCATTGATCAGGGGCCTGAGTGGAGGGCTTTCACGCCTGAAGAGAAGGAGAAGAGGGGGAGGGTTGGTCCTCCACTCTCACCTATAGTGGTTGAAGGAGTGTCTTCAACTGTTATCCAGTGGCCTGGCAGGGATGCTGCTGGTCATAGGCTTAGCCCTAAGAAGGCATTTGAGGTTTCGAGGTGGAGACGCTGGCAGATTAGGAGTAGAATACAGACTTCTCAGGACAGGAATATACAGCAAGCAGCTGGCCACCTTGAGCGCATAGCGTTTAGGATAAATCTGCCTCCAAACGTCAAGGAGGAGGCCTTGAAGATTTACAGGGCTGCTGTTAGAGCTGGGCTTGTGAGGGGTCGCTCCATAGAGAGCGTCATGGCTGCTTCGATATACGCTGCCTGCAGGATACTGAAGGTTCCTAGGACTCTGGATGAGATAGCTGACTACACGAAGGCTGGCAGGAAGGATGTGGCTAGGTGTTACAGGCTGCTCTTGAGGCACGTGAGGCTGAACATACCGATAGCAGACCCAGTGGACTTCGTTCCCAGAATAGTCAGCGCTCTAGGGCTTAGCGGTGTCCTACAGAGAAAGGCTCTTGAGATAATACAACAGGCTAGGAGAGCTGGTCTAACTGCTGGTAAGGACCCGGCTGGCTTGGCGGCTGCAGCCATATACATAGCCTCTCTACAGACGGGTGAGAGGAAGACTCAGAAGGAGATAGCTAGAGCTGCTCAAGTAACTGAGGTCACTGTGAGGAACAGGTACAAGGAGCTCATAAGGAAGCTCAAGATACCAATAACGTCCTAAACCTCAACCAACCTGTACAAGGCCCTCCCGCAGCCCTCAACCTCGAGGGCAGCCACTACGTATGGCTCTAGGCCTAAGTTCAAGATGAAGCTCCTAGAGGAGAGGGGCTGAAGCACCCAGTGGACATCTAGGTTTAGCGCAGAGCCATTTGACGTATAGAGAGTTAACCTCGTGACCACTAGGCTCCTATTCTCGTCGTTAACTACGATTATGCAGCCATCGCTCTTAGCCACCACAAGCCTAGGCTTAACTCTTGAGCTTAGTTCCTCGACGACGCTGTTGACCTCAGTCAAGCCTTCGCTCATGGCCTTCATGAATGCCACGTTCAGCGCTATTTGAGCCATCAATATGACTACTGAGGCTAGTAGAGCGAGGGACGACGATATCCCCCTACACTCGTGGGGCATAGCCACCATAATGCTTTAATACATAACCCATTTATAGTGGTCAAAGCTGGTGTCAAGCTTGACCTTGACGCTCGACGTTAAGGGTGTTAAGGGCGAGGGGCTTCGTAAAGCCTTGAAGCCTGCTTTAGAGGTTCTCAGGTCAGGGGGGCTTGCCGTTTACCCCACTGACACGGTTTACGGCTTGGGCTGCAACCCCCTCGATGAAGCTGCTCTTAGGAGGCTGCTCGAGGTTAAGGGGAGGGTTGGCAAGCCCT
>QMSN01000093.1 GCA_003650865.1 Thermoprotei archaeon | reverse complement strand
TGCATAAAGTCCTGCAACGCCTCCTCGTGGTGTTCGTTACGAATCTAACCTTAAACCCCTAGACTTCAGGAGCTCCACGGTCTCCCTAGCGCCTTCAATGGGCTCGCCGCCTGCGTGAAGCGCGTCCTCAATGTCGAGCGAGGGGCGCTTCAAGCCTTTCTAGCTGAGCATTTCAGAGACCCTCAGATACGCTATGGAAGATGCCCTTTAACCCTTTCAGGGTCAAGCCGTGGCTTGGAGTCATGAACACCAGAGCCAACTATTAAGCAGAAGCTCCCGTAGAAAGTTTCTTATTTCCACCTATGTCTCTACAGTGCGATGCCTATGAGCGACGTGGTAGCACTACTAATAGGTCACGGCAGTAGCCACTCATCTCAGAAGGAGGTCATCGTGAAGCTCGCGGATATAATTAAGGAGAAGAGGGTCTTCGCAGACGTATACTACGCGTTTATGAGGGTTAATGACCCACCTCTACGCAGAGTGTTGAGAGACATAGTTAAGAGGGGCTACAGGAGGGTTGTAGCCATACCCGTGTTCGTGTCTGAAGGCGTCCACACAGCTAAGGACATACCCGACGCGCTGGGGATACCTAGAGGCTCCTCTCACCACAAGGCATTGGTGGACGGCGTCGAAGTAGACGTATACTACGCTAAGCCCCTAGGAGTTGATGAGAGGATAGCTGAAGTGATAATAACGAGGGGGCTGGAAGCGCTCACTGAGAACAGTTGAGGACGCTGAGCTTAGACCTTAAACCTCTCCTCGAACCTCAGCTTAAATCATTGCGAGGCGCTGCTGTACGCCTATGCATATGTAGTTACGGTGAGCTCCTCCAAGACCCCTCCTCTAAGTAGGCCTCTAGGTCCTGGTGTAACCGCTTAAGCCTCTCAAGCACGTCGCTAGATGCCTCCCAGTAACCCCTGACATGGGCTTCAAAGAGCCTCTTAACGATCTTCCCCAGAGCCCAGGGGTTCTCCCTCTTGATTCTCTCCGCGATCTCCTCGTTGAACACTATCTTCTCAGCCGCTTGATCCCACATCCAGTTCTCAATGGACCTCGTGGTCGCCGCCAGCCCCAGCATGTATTCAACGCGGTCAGCTATCTTAGCTGCACCAGTAAACCCGTGATTCAACATCCCCTCCAGCCACTTAGGGTTCAGAAGCCTAGTCACGACACCTCTCCTCACGGCCTCTCCAATGCCTTCAACCTTAACTCGCTCGCGCGTTGTGTCGGCGACGAACACCATGGGCCTCTCCCCCTTAACCTCCTCCACACTCCTCGACAATCCACCTAGGAACTCGTAGTAGTGGTCTAAGTCTGTGATCTCGTACTCAACGGTGTCCCTCACTTGAGCAACCACATCAACTCTTGAGAGCATGGCGTTAAACGCTCTCTCAGAAGCCTTTCCACGCGTCTTCTCGCCGTAGGCGTACCTCATGCTATCTAGGTAAGCGTTCACAAGGTCCAGCTCGCTTCTCCAAGCTCCGCTCTCAATTAAGTTAGTCAGAGTTGTCGCATAGCTCCCCTCTGGTGGGCCGAAAATCCTTACGATGGCGTCTTCCCCCAACTCCTCCCTCTCGGATAGAAAGTTGGCTTTCACGTAGTTCTCTTCAGGAGGCTCGTCTAAGCTGGCTACTAGCTTAAAGGCCTTATCTAGCAGCTCGACGAGGTTGTAGAAGGTATCTCTAAATATGCCGCATATGGTCACCAAGACGTCTATCCTAGGTCTGCCGAGCTCCCTTAGAGGGATTACTTGGAGATCCCTTATGTAGGGAGTCTTCCATATGGGCTTAACGCCGATAAGCCTGAATATTGCTGCAATGGTCTCTCCCCCGGTCTTCATAGTCTCGAAGGCCCATAAGACTACGCTGACTACGCGAGGATACCTTCCATGCTTCTCGTAGTACCGCCTCAGAAACTCCTCAGCAATTCTCTCCCCTCTCTCAGATGCGATGTCAGTGGGTATGTTGGCTGGATCTAGCTGGAACGTGTTTCTCCCAGTTGGGAAGACACTGGGCGACCTTATTGGGTCTCCTCCAGGGCCTGGAGGGATGTAGCACCCCTCTAGAGCTTTGAGGACGTTCTCGATCTCCTGAGAGCTCATCATGTTCTCCTTGACCTCCTTAAAGTACTCCACAGACCTCGATAAGTCGCTGAAGCCTACATTGCGCAGCTCGAGCTCCTCGACCACTCGCTCTAAGCGTTCACCCCTAATTACGCACCTCCGCACGACCTCCCTCGCAAGGCCATCTATCTCCTCGAGTACCTGAGAGCTTCTCCTGCCCCCCTCTATGATTGCAGATGGCTTCTCGAGGAGCTCGTAGTAGTCTAATCCCATAGACTCCGCGAGCACTCCATGCAAGCTCTTAACGCCTTCACGGTCGTATCTGGCTACAGACGTCAAGTAGTCGATGAGCTCATCCTCGCTTGGAGGAGCCCCCAAGACGTGGAGCCCCCTCGGAATCAAAGCTCTCTTATACTCGTACACTTTATCGTGAATCTCCTCTACACTGCCTCCAAGCCCAAACTTCTCAGCGAGCTTCAACACCCTATCCGCTATGTGCCTCGCCTTCTCTGGGTGGTACTGAGCCACCTCGTAGTACTGATCTAGAAGCCTCTCTAGCTCAGCTAGCTCGTTGTGGACACCGCTCGTCGTTATAGGTGGGCTTCTGTGATTGACTATGACGGCGTAGCTCCTCCTCTTAGCTATCGCTGCCTCTGACGAGTTAACTACGTGGTACACGTATACGTTGGGCAAGTCGCCTATCAATACGTCTGGGAAGCAAGTCCTCGACAAACCGGAGTCCTTTCCTGGAAGGAACTCAAGCGTGCCGTGAGTTCCAAGGTGCACTACGGCGTCTGCTCCAAATACCCTCTTGATCCACTCGTAGAAAGCCACGTACTGGTGGTGAGGTGGGAGGTCCCTGCTGTGGTAGGCTTTTGAGGGGTCCTCGTGAACACCTCTAGAAGGCTGTACGCCTATGAACACCTTGCCCAAGCTTATGCCGGGGATCAGTATGCAGTCCTTGTAGGTCATGACCCCACCTGGAGGAGGACCCCAAGAGCGAGCTATGTCCTCTCGAACGCTTTCAGGCAACTCCTCAAGCCACTTCGAGTAGACCTCAAGGGGTACTTTGGGCATTTGGCTTATGGCTTCAGTCGTTAGCACCCACTCACCGGAGTTTACAGCTCCAGCCCTCAGCAGCATGTCTTTGAGCTCCTCCTCAGAAGGCACGTGGTGAATGTCGTAGCCCCTCTCCCTCATGGCTTTTAGGATCCTCTCTAGGCTGGCGAAGGTGTTGATGTAAGCTGCTTTGCCTAGGTTCTCCTCGCCCGGAGGGTAGTTGTAGAGTATAATCGCTATCTTCTTCTCAGAATTCCTCTTCCTCCTTAAGTTGACCCACTTCAACGCCCTCCTCGCAACCCTCTCAACTCTATCCTCTATCGCCGTGTACTCCTCGAGCTCTACACTCTCAAATCTACGCTTAACGGGTGCGTGCGTTACTATGGGCTCAATCCTGCCATCAAGCTCTGGGAGTACAACCGTCGTTACAACCTCAGTGGGAGGTATGCCGCTGCGGCTATTGAGCCACTGATCCACCGTTATAGAGCTTAAGTGAACCCCGTGAAGTACGGGAATCCCCATCCTGGACAGGACGTTGAAGGTTAGGGAGTGGTCGCCCCCTACCGGTCCTCCTGCGAACCTAAACCACAGGAGGTCTACAACTACATCGACTAGGGGCTTTCCACTCCTCAAGAAGAACTTCTCTAAGGCTAGGTAGTACCTCAAGTCTGAGCAGAAGACTGGTATTGCCCCGAGACCTAGGCCTTCAAGGTTCTCGACTAGAAGCTTAGCGGCGACAACGGATTGATCGTAGTGGAATCCCCCGTAAAACAGAACTCCAACTAGTGGGCGATCTCTGTGCTTGTAGGAGCTCAAGTAGCTGTCGACGTCCTCAAATATGCGTCCTGTGTCGAAGTCTTGTATCCCCATGCTCGGCGCGACTTGAGGCTCAGAGATTTCAACGTTAACCTTAACCCCTCCATAATCCCTCAATAGCAGGAGCAGCATGTTTAGGTAGTTGCGTTCATCGGGGTTATCGTAGTACTTCAGTATTAGAGAGTAGTTCCTCGCATGCTTGAAGATCCCTATTGGAAGCCTCCTCCCCAACTTCTCAAACCTATCTCTCATCCTCACTATTGAGCCGTAATCCATGGAGCTCCTCTTGAAGAGCCGGCCTATGAAGGGCTTCTCCCTCAGAGAGAACACCTTCTCCATCTGGAAGCTGCCCATCTTCGTTAGGGCTATTAGCTCTGGAGAGCCTCCTACAAGCGTCACGACTGTCTTATGAGAGCCCCTAAGAGCATCAACAGTCAACTTGCTCACTACGTCGCCTCCCCTTATGTCCAGCAGCGCTATGTCCGCTGACTTCAGCTCCTCAACGTACCTCTCAGGGCTAATTACTCCTGAGTCGACGTCGTAGGTGTTGAAGAAAGTGAAGGTCAGCTTACCTCCCGTAATCTCATAAGCCTTCTTGACCGCGCTATAGAGGGCGGGGCGTAGCTGATACCCCACCATCACGACTTTGACGGCAGCCATGAATCTCGGCACTACTCTAGGTGAGAACTCACACTAAAAATGTTGCTACTTAACATTAGCATCCAGGTCATTCAAGCTTGGGGCTTGCATCACAAGCTCTTCATGAGCGACCTGAGCTCCACGCATTTAAGCATTACGAGTCGCTACACATGCTTCTTCCAAGGAGTTTGAATGAGGAGGCTGGCCTTTCTTCACAAGATTTATCTTTTGAGGTAGCACTCTACTCCGTTGCCAAAGGGTGGAGGTCATGCGGAGAGCTGTTGGAGCGCTCAGGGGATGCAGGGTCTTAGTTGTAGACATGACCCACGGGGGAGTAGCTCTAAGCGAGGAGCTCTTGAGGAGGG
>QMSN01000092.1 GCA_003650865.1 Thermoprotei archaeon | reverse complement strand
TTCATGACTCCTTCAGGCAAGATAGAGCTGTGGTCGACGTGGTTTGAGAGCTGGGGTCTAGAGCCGATACCATACTACGAGGAGCCTCCCTTCAGCCCGTATAGCACACCTGAGCTATTCAAGGAGTACCCGTTGATACTCTCGACTGGCAGGAGATCCTCTGTGTACTTCCACGCTGAGCACAGGATGATTCCGTGGATGAGGGAGATAGACCCAGACCCAGTAGTCGAAATTAACCCTGAGACTGCTGAGAGGCTCGGCATTAAGGATGGCGACTGGGTCTACATCGAGAACATGTTCGGCAAGTGTAGGAGAAAGGCTGTCATAACACCTATCGTGCCTCCTTGGATGGTCATGGTGCCACACGGCTGGTGGCTGCCTGAAAAGCAAGGCTCTGAACCTGTGCTCTACGGCACTTGGGAGATCAACATAAACAACCTGATACCGATGGGCTACACTGGAAGGTCTGGGCATGGATGCCCGCTCAAAAACATGATATGTAAGATATATAAAGCTGAAGGCCCACCATAAAGGGGGAGCTGGATGTCGAAGTATGGTTTATTGATAGACTACGAGTACTGCACAGGTTGCCACACATGTGAGGTGGCTTGTAAACAGGAGCACAACCTACAGCCTGGTCAGTGGGGCATTAGGGTGTTTGAGTACATACAGAAGTTGCCTGGAGGTAAGCTCTACATAACCTACATACCGTTTCCAACGGAGCTCTGCGACTTATGCCAGAAGAGGGTTGAAGCCGGGTTAGCGCCCTCCTGCGTCAAGCACTGTATGGCAGCTTGCATGAAGTTCGGCCCCATAGAGGAACTGGCTAAGGAAATGGCTAAGAAGCCTAGGACAGTCCTCTGGGCCCCCAAGTAGCCACCTCCAACCCTCCCCTTTCTTTGATTTAACTCTTCTTACCATAACTTCCGCCTCTATTAGTAAGAGTTAAAAGCTCAGTTCATGAACGAGTTGAGGGAGTCCTAAAATTTAGGGGGACGAAGGAGACATGTCCATCGAGCTTGAGGAAGGAGTTGAAGTGAAGAAAGGCGCCTGCTGGTTCTGCTACCAGAACTGCGGTATGCTTGTGTATGTGAAGAACGGCGAGATCATCAAGATAGAGGGTGACCCCGATCACCCGATAAATAGGGGCGCTATGTGCCCTAGACCTCACACGTGGAAGGAGTTCCTCTACCACCCTCAGAGGCTCAACCACCCACTTAAGAGGGTTGGCGAGAGAGGAGAGGGGAAGTTCAAGAGAATATCTTGGAGTGAGGCGCTAGACGAGATAGCTGCTAAGCTCAAGGAGCTCAAGGAGAAGTATGGCCCTGAGTGCGTTGCCTCTATAGGGGGAACCAATAGGACGGACGATTGGGCTAGGAGGCGTTTCTTTAACTTATTTGGCAGCCCCAACATATGCCACATAGCTCACGTCTGCTGGCTTCCCACATTTATAGCTGAGACCGTGACGTACGGCTGGTACGCCGTCCCCGACATAGGCAACTCCAAACTCATAGTCGTGTGGGGCAGGAACTCGGGCACTAATAACCTGCCTGAGATGAGGAGCATCCTAGATGCTAAAGAGAACAACAATGCCAAGCTGATAGTGGTAGACCCGAGGCTCAGCGAGACAGCGGCTAAGGCCGACATATGGCTTAGGAATAGGCCTGGAACTGATGGAGCACTCGCCCTCGCATGGATCAACGTGATAATAAATGAAGGGCTCTACGACAAGGAGTACGTTGATAAGTACTGCATAGGGTTTGAGAAGTTAAGAGAGCACATTCAGCAGTACACGCCTGAATGGGCTGAGAAGGTCACTTGGATACCAAAGGAGGACATAGTGGAGACAGCTAGGATGTACGCGACCATAAAGCCGGCGACGATGCTCTGGGGCTCCAAGAACGAGCACATGGGCTGGGGCTCTCCAAGCCTCTTGAGGGCTAGGGCCATACTCAAGGCGATAACTGGCAACCTCAACAGACCTGGAGGCAACCTCGTGCTAGGGCCAGACACAGAGATATACATAGACACAGACCTAGAGCTCAATGAGGCTCTTCCACCTGAGCAGAGGGCTAAGCAGCTAGGCGCTGACAGGTTTAAGATGATGACGTGGCCGGGCTACGAGGTCATCTGTAAGTACACGAAGGAGTTCTGGGGCAAGATGCCTCCAGCGGAGTGGTGCTGTGAGGCTCATCCATCCTACATATGGAGGGCAGCTGTGACTGGGAAGCCCTATCCGATCAAGGCGATAATAGTCTTAGCCTCAAACCCCCTCGTCGCCTACGGCAACTCTAAGCTGGTCTACGAGGCTTTGAAGTCTGTTGAGCTCCTCGTGACCATGGACTTCTGGATGACGCCTACAGCTATGCTCTCAGACTACGTGCTTCCAGCTGCGAGCTGGCTTGAGAGGCCTGTAGCAACGAGCTCCTTCGGGACCTCCTGCTTCCTAATACTGTCAGAGAGGCCTATACAGCCGCTCTACGAGAGGAAGACTGACTTCGAGTTCTGGAGGGAGCTCGGCGTAAGGCTTGGACAGGAGGAGTATTGGCCTTGGAAGACGCTTGAGGAGGCCTACGAGTATAGGCTTGAGCCTCTAGGGCTTGGCTTGAGCCTCTCAGAGTTCGTTCAGTTCATAAGGATGCACTCAACAACTCCTCCAACGACGGAGAAGTTTGCTACGCCGAGCGGCAAGATCGAGCTCTACTCAAGCATATTGGAGCAGATGGGCTACGACCCACTGCCCACCTACAAGGAGCCAGCTATGACTCCATACAGCAACCCCGAGCTAGCTAAAGAGTATCCGCTCATACTCGTTACCGGGATCAAGTTCATGCCATTCCACCACTCAGAGCAAAGACAGATACCGGTGTTGAGGAGGATGCATCCAGACCCACTCTGCCACATACATCCTGAGACCGCTAGGTCCCTAGGCATAAACGATGGCGACTGGATCTGGATTGAGACGCCCAAGGGCAGGATCAAGCAGAGGGCCTTCTACGATGTGAGCCTACACCCACAAGTGGTTTGCGCTGAAGCTAGCTGGTGGTACCCAGAGAAGCCTGGTCCTGAGCCGTCACTCTACGGCGTGTTCGAGTCCAACGCAAACGTCTTAACGGACGACGACCCAGAGATCCTAGACCAAGTGTACGGGTGCTACTACTACACAGGGCTGCTCTGCAAGGTCTACAAGGCTGAGGAGTAGGAGAGAAAGGGAGGAAGCAGGGTTTAAGCGACTACCTTCTCAATAACCTCTCTTTCTGTAGTCCTCCTAAACTCAAGAACCATTTGTTCGCCGACCTTCTTAACGAATATGTTGCCCAAGTACCTGTCGTCTTCGCGTGGGTAGTCGACTCTCCTAAATACTCCACGACTCTCCTTCCTCATGAGTGAGGCCCTTACAACCATCTCGGCCACGATCACCATGTTATACGCCTCGAGGGCCTCCACCCACTCCTTGTTGAAAGTCCTCGACTTATCCCTCACGTACATCCTAGGCAGCAGATCCTTAACCTCCTCTATTACTTTAAGAGCGTTGTTGAGGCTCTCCTCGCTCTTAGATAGCCCCACGTCCCTCCACATGGTGTCCATGAGCTTCCTCCTAACACTGTAGGGCGGCAGTGGGTCCTTGGGGCTTCTCGTGAGGATCGATACAACTCTCTCAACCTCACCCTTTATGGCGTCGAGGGGCATTTCGAGGTCGCACTTCTCTCTCGCAGCTGCCTCGCCAGCCCTCTTGCCGAACACTAAACAACCTATGAACTGGTCGGTGGCTTTCAAGTGCAGGCCTCCTGCAACCTCACCACACGCATAGAGGCCTGGAACGGTGGTTGATGCCTTTTCGTCTATCACAACCCCTCCCAAGAAGTGGTGAACTGACGGCGTCTCCTGGAACGTCATGGTTGACCTGAGCGCTCTAGCCATGGCTAGAGCTGAGCTCTTCTGTGTCTGGCCGAACTGCCTTGAGTACTGAGGCTCTAGAGCTATCTGGTTGAACTCCATGTCGACGAGCTCCGCGCCAGCTTGATAGGCTAGAGCGTAGCCATCGCCTGTGAGCTCTATGGGGTTCGTTGACTGCCAGAGCCTTGTGTCCATGCCGAATATGTGGCCAGCTCCACCAGTTGCCAGCACAACTGCATTGGCCTTGATGGCCAATATCTCAGCCTCCTTCAGCCCTATGGCTACTGCCCCTACAACTCTATCCTCAGCCCTTACCAAGCAAGTTGTGAAGGTCTCGTCGTAGACCGTTATGCCTCTCTTGAACAGCTGCATCGCCATAATCCACGAGTAGGCTGGCGTTAGGACCCTAGCTGCTGAGTGACCTTCAGCGTGTGCAGGCGATACTTCACCAGTTGAATCCCTCGTGAATATGTTGCCGTACTCCTCTAGCTCTAGCACGCGGTCTCTAGCCTCATCCACGAGGATCTTGAGGAGCTTGGGGTTTGAGAGGCCACAGGAAGCTCTCATCAAGTCCTCGAAGTACCTCCCCTTGTCCTCAGGGATGACTGGGGCTGGGATGTTCCAGTAGGGCAGAGTCCCCGACATGCCGCTTCTCCCGACGAGCCCCTTGTCTATGAGGGTGACCTTGGCTCCAGCGTCGGAGGCAGCTAGTGCAGCTCTAAGGCCAGCAGCTCCTCCACCTATGACTAGGACGTCTGTCTCGATCCTCCTTATCTTCATCATTTGCTATCAGCCCTCCTGTAAGCCTCAGCTATCAAGTCTATCAGGTAGATCACCTTCACCTTACCGCCGTAGAACTGCTTGAGCATGTCGTTGATCTGGATGTAGCAGAACGGGCACTCCATGATGACGCCCTCGACGTTGGCTGCAATTATGTTGTCGGCTTTTCTCTTGCCTATCTCCACGGACACAGGGCGCCTACCAGCTCTAACTCCTCCACCTGAGCCGCAGCACACGTCGTACTCCTTCATCTCCTTGAATTTGAGGCCGGGCAGCATGTTGATGAGT
>QMSN01000091.1 GCA_003650865.1 Thermoprotei archaeon | reverse complement strand
TGCAGCGTCCCAGTTATGCTTGTGGTCTTAACCTTTGCTTTAAACGTTGAGACTCTTCTAGAGGGCTTGCTGATGTACGTGCTCTTCGGCGTCGGGCTTAGCATACCCTTCGTCGTGATCTCAGTTATAGCCTACGAGGTTAGGGCTAAGGTCGTCAGGACCTTCATGGAGAAGCAGGTTTGGATTAAAGTTGCCAGCGGCCTCCTGCTAGTGGCGCTAGGCATTTACCTGCTCCTATCCTCACTATGACTGGGAGATTATGCCTGAAAGCTCTGATATGAAGTTGTCTGGAGGCAAGTAGCCCACTATCCTGCCCAGCTCGACTCCACTAGGCGTTAACACCACGACTGTGGGTATGAAAGCCACATTGTACTCCCTCGCCAAACCCGGGTTTTCGTCTACGTTCACCTTGACGCACACGAACTTCTCGCTTAAGAAGGTCCTCACGTCAGGGTCTGTGTAGACCTCGTCATCCATTAATTTGCAGGGGCCGCACCACTCAGCGTAGAAGTCTATGAGCACAAGCTTCCCTTGAGCTGAGGCCTCCTCAACAGCCTCCTCCAAGCTAGTGAGCCACTTAAACTCACTAGTGGATTCACTTGGCCCTGCGCTGAAGACCCACACAGCCACGCCTACGACTACTAGCAAGACTATTAACGCTGAGATCAGTAGATTCCTCCTCGCGTTGTTCGGCTTAACCTTAGCCCTCCTCGTAGGCCTCCTAGATGCCCCAGCTCTTCCAGCCCCTCCACCCACAGCCTTCACTCTCACCTCGACACGTTAACTCTTGAGGGCTCTGAGAAGCCCCTCAGCGAGGTCCCTAACAGCGGCTTCTTGGTCACGAGCCTTGACAACCCCTGATGCAACCAAGACTCCCTCGGTGCCCAGCTTAATGGCTGCCTCAACGTCAAACCCATTAGTTATGCCAGCTCCACATATGACTACGACCTTCGGGTTCACCCTCCTAATGAGGTTGATTGTGTCCGTTATGACCTCGGGCTTGGCCTTAGACACAGCTTTACCAGTCCCTATGAGCTCTGGGGGCTCTATGGCTATGAAGGCTGGGTTAAAAGCTGAAAGCGAAGCAGCTACTTCAGGAGTGTTAGCGCATATGACGACCTCCAAGCCTAAGCTGGAGGCCCTCTTAACTATCTCGTCTATCTCGTCAGCTCTAAGCCTCTTCTCAGAGTGGTTTACCAGTGTTCCTACAGCTCCAGCCTCCTTAATGGCCTCTATGAGTATGCTGCCCGTGTGAGCACCAGGAGTGTAGGGGTCTACGTGTTGAGCCAAGACTGGTATGGACACTTCAGATGCAACTCTAGCGAGGTCAACAGCTTGAGGAGCTACAGCCACATTAACTCCAAGCTCCCTAGACACCTTCTCGCACTTACGAGCTAGCTCAACAGCTCTACGCCCAGTTGACTCCATGTAGGTCTTGAAGTTGACTATTATTAGAGGTGGCTTCAAGCCGCTCATACCATTAGAGATTTCAAGTAGCCTATAAAAAGCTGTTGAGAAAATTCCTATGCGTAAGCTTCTCAGGAGGAACATAGAGTTGCTCTCGCACCCAGTCGACGAGATACGTGGATCTAAGAGCACAGAGCTTCAAGGAGTTAACGTGGCTCTATGCGTATCAGGCAGTGTAGCCGCCTACAGGGCCATAGACTTAGCTAGAGAGCTCTTAAAGCGAGGTGCAAGCGTTAAGTTCGTAGCGACCAAGGAGGCCTTGAGGTTTGTCACTCCAACAATCTTAGAGTGGGCTTCAGGCTCTAAGCCCATAACGAGGCTTACAGGAGCTACAGAGCACATATCGATAGCTGGCAGGAGGGGGTGGGCTCACGTAGTGGTTGTAGCTCCAGCCACTCTGAACACCATGTGTAAGATAGCTCACGGCATAGCTGATAGCCCAGTCACAGCCACAGCACTAGCAGCTTTAGGCTCGGGCAAGCCAGTCGTCTTGGCACCTGCCATGCACATCGACATGTACGAGAGCGGAGCTGCGAAGAAGTGCCTTGAAGCGCTTAGAGGACTAGGCGTTAGGGTTGTTGAGCCCGAGGTCGAGGATGGTAGGCTCAAGATGGCTGAAGTAGTTGAGATTGTGGACTACGTGGAGGACGTCGTCAAGCCAGTTGATGGACTCACTGGGCTTAGCGTACTAGTCACAGCTGGCCCTACACGAGAGCACTTGGACCCCATCAGGTTCATGAGCAACGCGAGCTCGGGGGCCATGGGGGTTGCCTTTGCATCAGTTTGCTTAAACAATGGAGCCGACGTCCAGCTCGTGATGGGGCCTACGACCCTCAAGCCCCCTCGAAGAGCTTTTGTGTACGAGGTTACGTCAGCTCGAGACATGCTTGAGGCCTGCCTATCAGCCATCGAGAGGAGGAGGCCGGACATAGTGGTCTTAGCAGCTGCTCCAGCAGACTTCGAGTTTGAAGAGAGGTTTGCGGATAAGGTCAAGTCTGAGGTTGAGGAGCTCAAGGCGACCCTCAAGCCCACACCTAAGATAGCTGTTGAGGTTAGGAGGAGGCTGCCCGACTCCATCATAGTCGGCTTTAAGGCTGAGCATGGAGTGCCCCTCCAAGAGCTCTTGGAGAGAGCCAAGAGCAGGATGCTGAGCTACGGCTTCGATGCAATAGTCGCCAACGACGTGTCCAAGAGAGGATTGGGTTTTGGCTCTGAGTTCAACGAGGGCTACATGATCTTGAAGAGCGGGGGAGTTGTCCACTTGGAGAGGGCTACTAAGAGGGCTATGGCTAGGGAGATTCTAAAGGTAGCTGTGAAGCTACTGCGTGAAAAGAGGTCTAAGACTGAAGCTTCTTAACCCTCTCAAATATCTCAAGCCAAGTCAATAGGCACCTGCCCAGCTCGTACAGTCTATCAGCGTCGTTCTCGTACTTCACCATCTCGTTGAGCTCCATGAGCTTCTGGTTAATCGTCGAGGAGAGCTCAGCTATGACCTGTATCTGAGTAACTCTAGATAGCTCCTCGCCCTCCTTGACTATCAGAACCCTCTTGTCACATCCTGGACAGTATATCTGCCCACTCTTCAATTTAAACAGTGGCGAGTTACATATCGGACACACATCCGGTAGCATCGTAGCTCCGCTTCTGAGGAGATCCACCATCCTCTTCAGCTTCGCTTCATCTCCTCTCTTCAACAGGTCTTCCCACCACAAACAAATAATGGAAGGGGTTGAGCTCAATCCTTAACCTGCTCTAGTATACTCACAGCTTGCCATATCGCTGTCCTAGCGAATAGGGGCATGTTGGGGTCTTGGCTGCACTCGTCCAGTATGCTTATGGCGTTTGAAGCCCTAACTCCAGGGGTGTACTTCTTCGTCTTAAGTATCTTTATGGACTCGCTGCATGCCCTCCTTATGTTCCTAGGAACCCCCAAGTCGTCGGCTATCCTCTGCAGGACAATTATGGCTTGCTGGATCTTCTGCTCAACATCGCTTTCAGCCGACATCCTTTCACCCCTCTCATCATTGAAGAGGATATCAGTTAAGCTCACTTAGAGAGGCTTGTAAACCTTCTTAAAAATCTTTCAGGTTTAAATTTGGCTTGTCTAGAAGAGTTTGTAGGTGTTTGAGTTGGAGAAGCCCTCAGTGATGGTTCGCGGCATATACACTACTGCCATGGTTAACCTCCTGCTGAACAACGGATTTGAGATAGCTAGGCCATCTGCAACCACGGCGTCTAGGTTCAACTTGACTGGTAGGGATGAGTGGGATGCTAGCGTTAGGGATCACCCGTCTAAGAGGGCTGTTGTGGTTGAGGGTCCTAGGGCTAAGGAGGTTGTCGAAGTCCTCCAGAGAGAGCTACCTGACGTCCTAGTGAACTCTGAGAAGCAGGGCTTTGAGATATACAAGGGCGTTGTCGAGAGGGTTGAGGGTAGGGTTAGCTACGTGAACTATGGAGCTGGTCTAGGAGTGCTTAACGAGAGGCTTGTTGAGGGGCAGGAGGTCTTAGTGTCACCAATGAAGAATGAGGGTAAACATCTGAGCACAACACCTCTCACCAGGAGAATTAGGATTGTTGGGCGCTACGCAGACTTGATAAAGGATGGCTGGGTTTCAGCGCCTAGAGGATTGCCTCAGGATAAGTGCGATGAGCTCATGAGCTTAGGGCACCTCCTAAAGCCCCAGGATTGGGGTGTTCAGTGGAAGAAGCAGGCCGCTGAGGTGGGCACGAGGGACTTAATGGATGAGCTTCAGAAGCTTAGAGAGGAGGCTGCAATGATCATGCAGAGAGCTTCTGAAGCCAAGGCTCCATGCTTGATCTACGAGCCTCCAACGCTCTACGTTGTCACCTTGCCCTACAGCAGCAAGAAGAGGCTTGACGAGCTTAGGAGCTCTGTGGTAACGACTATGCCCAACCACCACATGATCAAGAGCTGGGGTAGGAGGTACGCCTACGCAGTCGACGTCGTCGAGAAGCTCATGGATAGGCTTGGAGGCCAAGTTGGTGAGGAGGCCTCTAGAGTCATGATGAGGGAGAGCCTCAAGCTTGGCTCCAAGGTGGCTATTGAGCACGTGAAGCCGAGCGGCTTAGTGTACAAGCTCACTCCAGGAGTCGTGGAGGAAGTCGACTATGACTCCATGACTGTGACACTCAGGAGGAGGTTTAGGGGTGGAGGTGTCTACGACGGCTTGGGAGTTCCAAAGGAGGATGGGGACTACGGCTTGTCGAGCTACATGGTGGGCTCACCAATATCTAAGACCCGCTACTTCAACTCTAAGGGGGAGCTCAAGGGGGTCTACGTGAACATATCGACGCCAGTTGAAGTGGCCCCTAAGAGGGTTAGGTACGTCGACCTCGAAGTGGACGTCGTCGCCAAGCCCACAGGGGAGGTTGAGGTTCTAGACTTAGATAAGGCTAAGGGGCTCCTAGATAGAGGGGTCATATCGAGCTCTCTCTACGAGAAGCTCTTGAACGTCGTTGACAAAGTGAAGAGGGAGCTTGAGGCTAAGGGCGACGTCGAGCTTAGACC
Organism: Thermoprotei archaeon; assembly: GCA_003650865.1. Taxonomy (GTDB): domain Archaea; phylum Thermoproteota; class Methanomethylicia; order Nezhaarchaeales; family WYZ-LMO8; genus QMSN01. Next base: position 23 of record QMSN01000091.1, on the reverse strand, counting down.
TATAGCTTTCTAACCTTAGCCAC
>QMSN01000090.1 GCA_003650865.1 Thermoprotei archaeon | reverse complement strand
AAGCTCTTCAGGTGGCACGAGCTTCGTTATGTAAGCTATGACCTCCTCCTGAACCCTTCTTAGAGCTTCCTCTATGTTACGTGCTTTCATGGTTTACTAGCTGGAGCTCAAGCTATAGCCAGCCAATGCCTGATTTATGTCTTGCCTGAGCTCCTCAATCCTTTTCCTAGCTTGAGCCTCCTGTTTTTCAAGGGTCTTAATGTGAAGCTCCAGGGTCTCCTTCCTATCATTTAGCTCCTGAATCACGGCTTCCTTACTGACCTTAAATAGCACCCTACCAGCTGACTTGAATATTGGAGCGTCGTCTTTCACACTCTTCAGCTCGTCAAGAGTTCTCTCGACTTCTCGCAACTCCACTTCTAATTGCTGCCTTCTAATGGTTAAAGCTCTAATTCTCTCTTGGATTTCTTGGAACTGCATCAATTTATGTTGTACCTCAGGTGGTATTTGGGCTTGCAACATCATCCCCTCATGTGACATCAATCGCCTCACATATGGACTTAATCCATCTCAAATACGAATTCAGCACAGCCCTAAGTCTGCTTAGGCTTCTAGCGTTAAAGGTTATTATTAACTTTTCCCCGTTGAAGGTCATGGCAACATCACAGCCAGGAGCTTTACTCTCGACTTCTGGCTTCAAAGCTTTAAACAGAGCTAGCCTCGCCTTCTCGGCAACCTTGAGTTCAAGGCGGGCTTCATGAGGAGGCCCGGACAATTTTCCTCACCCTAATAACTGGACCAAAGGATGAAGTAGTCTCTCTATCCATGAAGGTTATGCTAAGCTCCTCTCCCACACCTGAGATCTTCATCACCCACCTGTCCTCCTCACTAGCTAGGTCTAAGTCGAACAGCGTTGGAAGAAGAAGCGTAGCTCTCCTTAACTCGTCAACGACGTGAAAGACGTCGAATAACATTGACAGACGAGCTCGAGGAGGAGCTCTAATAACGTGCTTCTGCTCTCTGACAAGCTTAACGCCGAGTATTAACAGAGAGCCCAGTAAGTACGAGCCCTCGCAGCCCACATGGTAAAAGTCGAGTTTACTGGGATTTCCCTTCTTAGCCTGTATCACAATGAGCCTCGTGGCTCTCAAACTAGAGGCAAGCCCTACGAGGTCTATAATCCTCCTTTTACCCCTCGTTACATAACGAGCGTTTATGAGGGCATGGGAGAGGTCTCTCCCGAAGCTGCGAGCCCTCTTTGAGGGTCTAAGAGACGTCGAGATCAAATACTTAGGTGTGGCCTCTCTACGCGACATCTCAAGCACATATGGTGAGTGGTGAAAGTGTGGACATAACCTTTACTTCAAAGCCCTGTTAGGGGCACGTAAGCCCCGCCAGCAAAAGTCGTCTTGCACTTCCTACAGTACCATATGCCAACCGCTATCCTCTTCAACTTGCCAACTGAGTAGCAGTAAGGACACTTATGCGGAGCCTTCATCTTGACCTCTATCTCAGCTACAGCCTTCCTAATGGTTGAGCCATACCTTGCGCCATACCTTCCCGCAGTTCCAACTTTCTTAGTCCTTCCCATAACCTGTACCCTCCATCGTTATGGCTACGAGCTCTCGCGCTTTTTTCTGTGCTATCCGCAGGCATTTTAACGTTTCCTCGACAGTGAGGGATTTCTCACCCCTCTTCTGAATGGCGCAAAGCTTGTCGTTGATGAAGGTTGCAGTTAGGAAAGCGTCAGCGACCTCCTCTTCGTCTAGGCATGGATCCACCAAGAGCTTATCTCCTATCTTGGCTATGGTCACTGTGGCTGGAACCCCCTTTATTGGCAGCTTCTCTCTCACGCTCTTGTCGAGATTAACCTCCTTATCCTCGGTCAAAGTCGCTTTAGGTATACGAGCAGTGAGTAGAGCTGCTACAGAGGCTAGCGCTGAGGCATCCATGAGGTTGCCGTCGTGGTTTAGCGCGTGAATGTCGACCCATATCTCCCATACAGCCTTTCCAGGCACTATGCACAGCTTCTGTAGGTCAAGGATTTCAGACCTCCTTAACCCCCTATCTATAACCCTCGCCAGCTCTATGGCGTTCTCGTCAGGCGGTCCTGGCTCAAATGTTGGTGATGCTATGGGGAGGAACTCCGCGTTTACTATGAGTATCCCCATATCGGGCGTGTCGGGGAAGGGTGTGCCTATGCTCGTTTTAACGCCAGCTATAGCTAGCGTTTTGCCCATTCTGACCTCAGCAGATCCATCAGCGTTCGCCACTACTCCACAACGTATCTCTATAGTCCTCAAGTCCTCAAGTCCCCTGCCATCCACCCTACTACCCATGGCTAGTAAGTCCATTATCTGACTCCTACGCACTTTAGAGATCAAGTTAAACGACCTCCTCTACGGCTTTTCGAGCTTCGATGTACTTGGCTTTAAGCGCGCTCTTCTCCTTCTCGTATATCTCCATGCATGCCTTGGACGCCATTTTAATGGCCTCCTCGGCCTCCTCAAGCGTCAAAACACCGTCTAGCTGGAACAGTGTTATCTCTCCCTTTCCAGGCATCATGGCGAACGGCATGTCAACCTCGCCGTACTTGTCCTCGACATCTGTGACGTCTAGTACTAGCACCCCATTGATTTTACCTACGGAGCAAGCGGCCACGAGGTCTCTCATGGGTATACCTGCTGAGGCTAGAGCTAGTGACGCAGCTATTATGCTTGCACACCTGGTGCTACCATCAGCATTTATAACCTCAACGAACACGTCTATGGTCGTAAATGGAAATTGCTCAACGAATATTGCTGGGGTAAGTGCCTCTCTGATGACCTTTGAGAGCTCTATCTCCCTCCTGCTAGGTGCTGGGGACTTTCTTTCCTCCACGGAGAAGGGGGCCATGTGATATCTACACCTTATTATCGCCTTGTTGGGTAGAGCCAGATGTCTCGGGTGAACCTCTCGAGGCCCATACACTGCGGCGTATATCTTAGTGTTGCCCTGCTCTACATACGCTGATCCATCAGCATTCTCTAAAATGCCTACCTTGATCTTTATGTCCCTAATCTCACCAGGCCTTCTTCCATCAAGCCTTCTACCATCGGGCAATATCAAAGTCGCTTCTTTATCTTTCATAATACTCCCTCAACAATGTTTTTAGCTACCCCTTTCTGATTGAAGCATGTTTTGAACCCTCTGGGTAAGCCCACTCATGTGGGCTTCTCTCTCCACTTTTCTTATGGCTTTCTCGGCTAGGGCTTCAAGCTTCTTATCTTTACCCTTAATCCATATGTAACCGTTTTGACCTATAACCATCTTGCACCCAGTCTCCTTCTTTATTAAGTTGACCATGGACCCCTTTCTGCCGATAAGCCTAGGGATTTTAGCTGGAGTGATCTTGACAAGCCTGCCACCCTCTATCTTCCCCAAATCCTTCCCTTTACACGTTAATAAGACATCTGAGTACTTGTCAAACCTCATTACTTTGCACACGATGACATCGCCTACATCTAGGTACTTGGTTAAGTCCTCGGCTAAGACGTTTCTCTTTGGCGGCACTACCTCTGACGCCTGTAGTATAGCTTTGTAAGAAGAGTTTATGTCAACTACGTAGGCCGTGGGGGATATGTCCACGACTACACCTATGACTATGTCGCCAACCTTTGGTATGTATGGTCCCTGTAGGGGTACCACCCTTATGGTACCCTTTCGCTGTTCAACTATGCCTATGGTTGTTGAATATAACTTGTTGTCCTCTTTGTAGACGTAGGGGCCAGCTGTGTAATCACCTTCTGCGAGGAGGTCTCCTGGAACTACTATATCCCAGTCCTTCACGTAGATGGGCATAAGGCTAACCCTCACTTACTATCTTTACTTCTACGTCGCCACGGGTCATCTGATTGACCTTCTCTAAGAACTCAACACGTAGACCTGCGGGTATCTCGATCTCTCCCTTCCAAGACCCGTCTCCAAGCCACTGAGATTTCAGAATGGACCCGTACTTCGAAACTACTTGGTAAACTCTACCAGCATAGCGCGGCGGAACTTTAAGTTCAAGCAATACCTTAGCTATCTTTATCGGAATCTTTGACCTCAAAGCTTTAATGACCTCTAAAGCCTGCTCTTCAGCGTCTTTAAATGGGTCTATAGATGCCCTAATCTCCTCAAGCAATATCTCAACTCTCTTAGGTGGTATGGGCAAGCCGCTTTTCGAGTCTACACAGTTCCTCGAGATGAAGGTTATTATCTGTCTTCGCTTGTTCTCGATAAGCTCCTTCCTCTGCTTGGCTGTTAGCTGAATATCCCCCCTCATTATTATGGTTCTTCCTATCTCCCAGGGATCCGTGGTTTTAAAGACCTTTAGCAAGGCTTCTCGTGACGCCCTCAACCCTTTCCTTGCGTCCTTGTATATCACGTCACTTATCATGACATCCTTTACGTCGACTTTAGCTCCTTGCTTTAGTTGCCATGCAAGCTCTGGATTAACGAGTATCTCGAATCTCTCTGCTCCAATGGACAACCTAGCTATTGAATGTTCGCCTTCTCCGCTCATATCACTTCATCCGTGCTTTATATGATTCTATAAGTTGCCTTACTTGGTCTACTTTAAGTTTATCAAACTTCCCCGTCTTTAGGTCGGCTACTGCTATCTCTACCTTGTCTATAGCGAGACCTCCTTCGATCACAGAGTCCATGCACCTTAAGGCGAGCATTATCCCCTCCTCGACGCCCATCGATGAAGAGTAATTCTTTTCGAGAATCTCCGTGGCTGTCTGTGCACCAGCACCTATGACGACTGCATAGTACCCTGCGTAGGCCCCGCTGGGCTCGGTCATGTAGAGCTTAGGCCCAAACCTGTCAACGCCAGCTATGATGAAGGAGACGCCGAAGGGTCTTACGCCTGCATGTTGAGTGTACAATTGTTTTAAGTCGCTTATTCTTCTAGTTAAAACCTCGACATCTATGGGTTCATCGTAGATCATCCTGTGTATTTGAGCTTCTATCCGGGCTCTATCTATCAATACCCTTCCATCTGAGGCTAGCCCAGCGTAAGCTATACCGACATGGTCATCTATCTTCCATATCTTCTCCATGGTGTCGGGGTCGACAAGGGGGGATATCCTCTTCTT
>QMSN01000089.1 GCA_003650865.1 Thermoprotei archaeon | reverse complement strand
CTCTTGATATTCAGCAGGATTTATTATTTCAACAACGGGAAAAGACCTTTTAATGATTTCAAGCTCCTTAAACTCGCGTTCAGTGTAGTAGATTTCCTTAGGATGAGCATAATATGATCGAGCCACGATGGTCAGCCCTCTTCAAAGTCCTTTGGCCTAAACATTACAAGTTCGGGTTTAGTACCAACGAGACAAATCCCCGTTTCAACTAAGCTCCTCTTATAGGCTTGAAACCATGCCGCTTCAATGTCTTCATCACTAAAGCCTTTAGAACTCAAAAAACGATGAAACTCACGCTTCAAAATATTTCTCTTCTTGTAATGATTAAAGACAGCTTCAATTATGCTCTTTAATTCTTCATCCGAAAAAAAGTCTTGTCATACTTCTACCCTCACATAGAGGTTATGAAATAAACCCCTTAAAAACGCATAAATGAAAAGTGATGGTGCGGCCGCCGGGATTTGAACCCGGGTCGCCAGCGGTCTTCGAGGTTCCCCTCTTGGAAGGCTGGTATCCTAATCCAGGCTAGACTACGGCCGCTCTCAGCTTACTTATGGTTGTAGGGCTTTAATTTTTAGTTTTTGTTGGGGGCTCAGCCTAATGCCTTCCAATCATCGCGTGGGGGCTCATCTTAACTCTGACCTTTCATCGCCTGTGCTTGTCTAGGTGGTGGGCTCCGATAAATCTTGCTGAGCCCCTATGATCCTCGGTATGCTCTCCTCGTATGGTGGCTTTATGAGGCCCTTCTCGGTTATTATTGCTGTTACGAGGGCTGGAGGTGTTATGTCGAAGGCTGGGTTTAGGACTTTGACTTCTGACAACGTTATTGGCTTCTCGTTGACCACGAGCACTTCGCTTGGATCCCTGTGCTCTATCACTACGTCCTCAACCTTGGTCTCTAAGTCAAACGTCGATGAGGGCGCTGCGACGTAGAAGGGCACTTCAAACCTCTTGGCCACTACGGCTAGGGTGAGGGTTCCTATCTTGTTTATGACGTGCCCATCCCTAAGCACTCTGTCAGCTCCAACTACGACCTTGTTCACCATGCCCCTGCTCATGACGTAGCCGACCATGTTGTCCGTTATGAGCGTGACGTCAAATCCATCCTTTAGGAGCTCGAAGACTGTCAGCTTAGCCCCTTGAAGTCTAGGACGAGTCTCAGTGGCTATCACCTTAACCCTCTTCCCTTTAGCCACAGCACTCCTAATGACGCCTAGGGCTGTCCCATAACCAACAGTTGCTAGTGCACCAGCAATCTGCCAGCTGAGCTTCAGCCCAGCTGTTTGCAGTGGGTCAACACGGTGTCCCCATCGTCTATCAGGTCGGCGCCAACATCACCCATCCTCCTATTAACCTCTACGTCCTCGTCAGCCATCCTCAAAGCCTCGCTTAACGCCAAGCGCTTAGCTTCATCCACGCTTCTCGCCCTCTTAACAGCTCTCAGTGCTCTCTCAATAGCCCAGAACAGGTTCCTCGCAGTAGGCCTAGAGCTTGCGAGGAGCTGGGCTGCTCTCTCGATATCCTTCATAAACTCCTCTAGGCTTGTAGCCTTAGAGCTGACTGCTGCTAGCGCAATGCCCATGGCAGCTGCCACACCAATGGCGGGGGCACCCCTAACAGTCATGTCCCTAATAGCCTTAGCCACATCCTCAACGCTTCTACACTCCACGTACTTGAGTTCCCACGGAATGGCGTTTTGATCTAGAAGCTTAACCGCACCATCGCTCCAAAGGACGCTTCTAATGCTGTAGAAGTCGCCTAAAACGCTCATAGCACCACCAAATATACATCGACAAAGAGAAACCTTAAACCCTTACCACCCCACAAAAGGCGGGCAGAGCCTAAAGCAACATCAAACTTTTTAAACACCTCACCTAAAAACAGCAACTGAAGGCGGGGGTTCCCGAGGGGACAAAGGGGCGGGACTTAAGATCTCCATCCGCTCGAGGCCGGAGGAGATGACAAATCCCGTGGCGTAGGCCTTCGTGGGTTCGAATCCCACCCCCCGCACCAACCTCGTCTCACTGCCTTAACTCTATCAGTACATGATGCCACGTAGCTCTAGAAGCGCTGGAGAGGCTAGGCTCTCTATGCGGTGACTTAATCTTGGAGAGCTTTGGCGTAGATCGCATGCTTGATGACTGCTATGTAGTCAGTTAAGCTCTTGGCTTGTCACAGCAGTAATCTCTATGCTTGTCCTCGCAGTATTTGTGGTGCTGTGCTTGTGCCTATTATGTCGGCTCCTGCATCTATGAGGTCTAGAGCTTTTTTGAGGTCTCTTACCCCTCCTGCAGCTTTGATTCCTATCTTACCCTTCAACACCTTCTTCAGGAGCTCCACGTCTTCTACAGTTGCTCCTCGAGTTCCGAATCCTGTATTGGTCTTGATGAAGGCTACTCCTGTGCCCACGAGCTTCTCCGCCACGGCCTCTATCTCTTCAGGTGTTAAGTAGCATGTCTCGATGATCGCCTTGACGTTTCGGCCCTGAGCCGCTTCAGCCACCTCTCTGGCTTCTCTCTCCACGTAATCTAGGTCTCCGCTTTTGAGCATGCCTATGTTAACCACGTAGTCCACCTCATCAGCTCCATCAGCCACAGCCTCCTCTACTGCTTTGACCTTGACGTTGACCTTGGATGAGCCGAATGGTAGGTCTATTGCTGCACAGACTAAGACCCTCTCCCCAACGATATTCTTGGCGTACTTGACGTAGCATGGATTTATGCATACAGCTCTGACACCTAGCTCTAAGGCCTCTCTACAGAGCTTCTCTACGTCCTTGAGCGTGGCATAGGGCTTGACGTTTGTGTGGTCAATTCTCTTAGCAAGCCACATGTGTTAACTTAGGAGCTCAAGTCTCTTATCGCTACTGGCTAGGTTCTCGTTGTTTTTCTTGGCTTGCTCGCATAGCTGACATTAAGAAGTAAGCTAGCGATGCTAAGCTTACCAAGCCCATGAAGACGTAGGGCGCCCCGCTCCACGACGTGTAGTCAGCTAAGAAGCCTCCTATGCCGGGCCCTATGACCCAGCCAACTCCGAACATGGACTCCAAAACCCCTAGAGATACCGCTACTTCCCGCCTAAGCTTCTTCGATATGAGGGATGTTGCGCACGGTATCTGTATGCCAGCGGCGTAGCCTATGAGAGCTATGATCAAGGCTACCGGGAGGAAGCCGCAAGCCTCAACTATGAGTAGTGATGCAGCTACCTGCATGGCTAGGCCAGCGGCTATGGCCTTTAACTCGTTTAGGTGCGGCACAACACCCATAGACCAGAAGCCTAGGGCTCTCGCAGCGGCCAGTATGCCTATGATCGTAGAGACCTCGGAGTCGCTTAGAGCCATGTCTGAGAGGTACGCTGGATAGAGGCTGTAGACTATGGCTAGGACTATGCTTGAAGCCGTTATTACGACGTAGAAGGGCAACCCCCTAGCTACAGCCTTCTTGACTTGCTTAAGCACACCTACTTGAGCTCGTTGCTTTACGCCACTAGGCTCCTTAGCCGCGAGGAGTATCGGCGCTGAGAAGACTCCTACTGAGAAGGAGAGCAAGAACACCCCTACATACCCCACTTCGTCGACTATAAGGGCGCTCATCATGGGCCCAAGGAAGAAGCCTAGAGCCCACGAGGCATTGAAGAAGCCTAGGTACCTAGTCCTCTCCTCCTCAGAGGTTACGTCTGATATGAAAGCCTCTCCAGGAGCCCATAGAAATGACATCCCAATCCCGTGGAAGAGCCTAGTGAGAGCTATGTGGAGAGGAGATGAGGACAGCAGGAACAATAGGGGGACTATGGTGCTCGTCAAGACCCCTACGAGGAAGCACCTCAACCTGCCTATCTTGTCACTCCACATGCCAGCTAGCACTGGGAAAACGATGTAGGGAGCTGACCACGCAACCCCTATAAGCCCCAGGTCGGTGTATGTGGCACCCAGCTTCTCCGCGTATAGGGGCACTATCGGGTTCGCTATGCCCATGGAGGTCGATATCACGAACATTGAGGTCGCTAGAGCGACAACACCGCGCTTCGCCATGACCCTAAGACCCCAAGCAGAGCTAAGCGTTTAACCCTAAACCTTCATAAATAGCTTCATGCAGCTCAGCTCCAACCTGCTTTCAATAAGCGTCACCAGCAACAAGGTTAGGGGTAAAGACCTGCTCATATACAGCAGCTGCCTCCCAAGAGAGCACCCAGACATCTACGAAGAGGTCTCGAGGGGCAAGACCCCTCTCAAGGTGTGCATGAGCGAGGAGCACCTAGACAAGGTGGGCTTCAAGATAGCCACGATAATAGCCTACTCGCACCCGAAGTCCATAACGGTGCTGACGATGGATGGCTCGCCTCACTGCACACAGCTACACGTAATGGCTGAGCAGGCCAAGAGAGTGACTGGCGAAAACCTCGAGGTCATACACCTAGTCGTGGAGAAGGGTGTTCTCGTGGAGGTTTCAAGCGAAGCTGTGTATTACTCAAGGCACCTATCCAAGATAGAGGAGGCACTGAGAAGACTGAAGAACGCAAAGAGCTAGGAAAAAAGCTATAATGGGGCTTACAAACCATCTCTACTGCACGCGGCCGTAGTCTAGCCTGGACTAGGACGGCAGCCTGCCAAGCCAAGGCGCAGAGCGCTGCGGACCCGGGTTCAAATCCCGGCGGCCGCACCATCACTTTTCATTTATGTGTTTTTAAGCGGTTTATTAATACTTCTGTGGAGAGCTATGAGTCGACAGTTTTCCTCCGAGGAATCAAGAAGTATTATTGATAAGCTGTTTGGTCATTACAAAAAGAAGATAATAACAGAGCGAGAATTTAGACATTTTCTAGAAGGTCTAGGTTATAGTGCTGAGGAGATAGATGAAATATTGTTTCAAGCTTTTAAACAAGGTTTGATAGACCTAGGCGTTGAACAAGTTGGAAGGAAATATGTAATGGCTATCCTCAAACCTTTAGGTGATGAAGAGGAGGAATAACGGTCTTTGCGCATTTACTATGCTCATCCGATGGAAATTTATGGCTCTCCTAGAGAGGCAAAGGAAATCATGCTTATTAAAAAGTTCTTTCCAGACGCAGAAATAATAAATCCCTCTGATTTTCCTTGATTATCCAAGT
>QMSN01000088.1 GCA_003650865.1 Thermoprotei archaeon | reverse complement strand
TTGGTGCTAAGTATCGTGAACACGCCGTAGTCCCTAGCTCTAAGAGCTAGCGATTCGAGATCCTTCCTCAGAGTGGGCTCACCACCTGAGAAGTCTATTACTGAGACCCCGAAGTCGCAGAGGTTGTCTATGAGCCTCATGGAGCTCTTAGAGTCAAGCTCAGCAATACTCCTCTTCCACCAGTCGCAGAACACGCACCTCAAGTTGCACCTAGCAGTGCAGCAGTACACTACGTAGCTAAGCTTGGGCCTTCCAAGCTTGAAGAGTATGTAGGACTTAGCGAGCTTAATGCCATAGCCCAAGTCGACCACTACACCTCTCTTAGCGCTTTACACATGTATAGCTCAGCTGAGCTAATTTAGATTACACCCCAACCAAGTAGAAGGCTAAGTGTAGTAGGCCGCCTAGAGCTGAGGCCACAGCTATGGTTAAGAGGGCTATGGTGATAGCCCTCCTCCACCCGAACTCCTTGACTAAAGCTGCTAGAGTCGCCACGCAGGGTATGTAGAGGGTCGCAACTAAGGCGAATGTGTACATCTGCCCCATGCTCATGACTTGAGAGAAGTCCGTTGTGCCTAGGGCGTCGGCGAGCATGACGACGGCAAGCTCCTTCCTCAAGAAGCCGAACAGCAGTGGGACTATGGCTTGAGCTGGGAGCCCTAAGAGGCCCGACGTGAAGGGCTCCATCACCGATATCACGGGCTCAACGAGGTTGAAGGAGTTCAACGCCTCTAGGAACGTGCTCGCCACGATTATTATTGGGAAGGCTATGACTATGAACTCCCTAGTCCTAACCCAAGTCTTCGAGAGGAGGCTCCTCAAGCTAGGCCTCCTGTAGGGTGGAATCTCCATGATGAGCCCCACAGGCTCACCCGGCAGTGCCTTGTAGGCTAGCCTGGTTATGAGAAGCATGACCGCGAAGTCGACTAGGTATATCGAGAGAGCCGCGGCTATGCCTATGAACCTGCCGACTACGCCGAGTATGACTATGGTCCTAGCAGCGCAGGGTATGAGGACTGTGGCGAAGCCGCATAGACACCTCTCCCTATCAGTCTCAAGTATTCTACAGCCCACGCAGGCAGGTACGTTGCATCCAAAGCCTAGAAGTATGGGTATCAAGGCCTTCCCGTGAAGCCCCACCTTGTGCATCAAGTTGTCAGTTAGGTAAGCAGCTCTAGGAAGGTATCCTGAGTCCTCTAGAAGCGAGAGGATTATGTGGAATGGTATTATGTAGGGGAGTACTACGGTGAGCCCAGCCACTAAGCCCACTAGTGCTCCATTAACGACTACGCTTGCAACCTCTTGAGGCAGCGCCTGCTTGAGGAGCTCTTCAGCAAGCTCAAGCAGTGGTGCAGTCCCCTCCTCGATGGAGGCTGAGGCCAGGCCCCCCACGTAGAAGACGAAGCTCAGCATTCCAGCTAGCACAGCTGCGAGTATGATGTAGCCCAGCACGGGATGCGTCGTTAGGGACTCGAGGTATCTCTCCCACTTAACCCTTGGAGGGGCAATGATCCTCTGAACCTCAGACACCATCCTAGTTATCTTGGAGTACCTCTCAGCAGCCATGATTACGCCTATAGGCTCTCCGTGCATGTCCTCGAGCTCGCGAGCTATCTCCTCAGCAAGCTCTACTACGCGCCTACCCCCCTCAACTCTCGATACGAGGTCTACCACTAGGGGGTCGAGCTCGAGGAGCTTAATGCTGAGCCAGCGAGATGGGTACTTCCTCGGTAGGTTGAGCCCCTCAACCTCCCGTTCTAGGGCTCTAAGCCTCTCCTCAATCTCCCTGCCGTAGAGGATCCTCTTGGGCTTGCCAGGTCTCTTGCCCTCAGCTACATCCACGACAGCTTGTAGAAGCTCCTTCAACCCCACGCCAGTCACAGCCACTGTTGGAACTACTGGTACCCCAAGGATCTCTGAGAGCTTCTCGTGGTCTATCACTATGCCCTTCTTCTCAGCCATGTCGACTTGGTTTAGAGCTACGACAAGGGGTGTCTCGAGCTCTACGAGCTGAAGTGTCAAGTACAAGTTTCTCTCGAGGGCTGAGGCGTCCACTATGTCGATGACGACGTCAGCCTCTCGCGAGGCTATGAAGTCCCTCGCCACGACCTCCTCCGCTGAGTAAGCCGATAGCGAGTAGGTTCCAGGCAAGTCTATAACCTTAATCCTGTAGCCCTGAAAGTAGAGGGTTCCCTCAGCCTTCTCAACTGTCTTGCCGGGCCAGTTGCCTATGGTCTGGTTTAGGCCTGTCAGTTGATTGAATACGCAGCTTTTACCGACGTTTGCATTGCCCGCTAAAGCTATGGTGAGCCTCTTCATCCCCAACCCTTAGCCTAAACCCTCTTCACAGCTATTCTAGATGCTAGGCCGAACCCCAAGGCTAGCCTAGTTCCTCTAACCTCAACTTCTATGGGACCTCTTAGAGGGGCCTTCCTGACGACTAGCACTTGAATCCCTGGCGTCAAGCCCATCTCGGCTAGCCTCCTCACAGCTCCATAGCCACCAGCAGCTGAGACGACAACACCTCTCTCGCCGGGCTTAAGCTCGGTTAGAGGTATGAGCTCCTCAACTCTACCGTCTAGATCTGCGAGAACCCTGTAGAAGTTCCTCAGGAAGTTCCCTGTTAAGCCGTGTCTACGCCTCCAGTGTCTACCCCAGTCAGTTACAACTCTACTCCACCGGTCAGATCCATGGAAGAAGACGTCGTGCACGTAGAGCTCTCTGTGCTTCAACATGTGCTTAAAGCCCTCCTCAGTGACCTCGTAGGAGCCATTCTTCCTCTCAACAAGTCCCTGCTTGACGGCCTCCTCCATAGCCCTCTTAACCTTGTAGGGGGACTCGTCAAGCTCCTTAGCTATGAGCACGTCGTTTGGCGTGAGCCCCCTTCTCCTCAGGGCAACTATGACCTCAAGCGCACAGGGCACTATGTCGACCTCGCTCATAGCCCACCTTGCCACCTCAACCGACGGCGCTTAGCTTGGTCAATCGGTTAAACTATGAGGTTTCGGTTAACCTAATAAATTCTTCGAAGCAAGGGCTTAAAGCCCTCTGAGAACCATTGTACAACAGGGATCAACAGCTATATTGCACAGCTCCTAGCAATTAGTGATGGAGCTCCTATTCGTCTATGGATCCCTGAAGAGGGGGTGTAGTGGGCATAGAGTCTTACTGGAAGCTAGAGCTAAGTTCATCTGCAACGCTAGGACCACGGAGAAGTTTGATGTGGAGGTGTTAGGTGGATACCCCGCTGCTGTACCTTCGAGCTGTGGAGTTCAGCTTGAAGGTGAGCTTTACGAAGTTGAGGGCTTGTCCATCGTGGACTACTACGAGGATGTCCCCGAGCTCTACGAGAGGGTTATGGTTGAAGTTGTGTGTAGAGACGGCAGGAGGTTTAGGGCCTGGATGTACGTGGCTAAGAGGACTTAGGCATACGCCTACTCGACTTGGAGGACTAATATCTCCAACCTAAGCTTTATATTTAGTATTCAAAGCTTGATTGAGCGGGGAATCTGTCCATGTCGAGAGTACTGCTTGAGGATGCCCCTGGAAAGAAGGTTCTACTGCTGGGCAATGAGGCATTTGCGAGAGGGGCTCTTGAGGCTAATGTGCAGGTTGCAGCTGCGTATCCAGGAACGCCCTCCTCAGAGATCATGGAGGCGCTATCCTCAGTTGCTGAGGCAGCTGGAATATACGCTGAGTGGAGCGTGAACGAGAAGGTTGCCTTCGAGGTTGCCTATGCAGCTGCTGTCTCAGGGCTTAGAGCCATGTGCTCCATGAAGCACGTGGGGGTCAACGTAGCCTCTGACGCCATAATGGTAGCCAACTATGCTGGCGTGGAGGGAGGACTAGTCATAATATCAGCTGACGACCCATTTGGCCACAGCTCACAAAACGAGCAGGACAACAGGATGTTCGCCAAGTTCGCAGAGCTACCGTGCCTAGAGCCCTGTAACCCCCAAGAGGCCAAGGACTCCGTCGTCATAGCTTGTGAGCTCTCAGAGAAGTGCAAGCTCCCAGTCATAGTGAGGAGCTTGACGAGGCTAAGTCACGTGAGGGGCGACGTCGAGCTCGGACCTCTCCCCAAGGAGAAGAGGAAGCCCAACTTGAAGAGGGAGATAACGTATACAGGCTTCCCAGCCGCTGACCACCACAAGCTGCTGCACGAGAGGCTTGCGAGCATAAGAGATGACTTGGAGAAGGTGCCCTTCAACAGGCTTGAAGCTCGGGGCGGGGAGAGGCTAGGCATAGTTGCCTGTGGCATAGGCTACAACTACGCTAAGGAGGCTCTTAAGCTGCTAAACGTCAAGGATGGAGAGGTCGCTGTACTTAAACTTGGAGTTCCACATCCACTGCCCAAGAAGCTTGTAGGAGACTTCTTGAAGACATACGACAAGATATACGTAGTCGAAGACGGCTTCCCATTCGTCGAGGAGCAGCTAAAAGTCATGTGCTACGACCTCAGCGTACACCCAGAGATCTTGGGGAAGCTGACAGGGCACCTACCCATGGAGGGCGAGATAGACCCCGAGAAGGTCACGTCAGGGCTTGCTAGGATACTCGGCATCGACTACAAGCCGCCTGAGGTCAAGGTTCCAGGAGACCTCGAGCTGCCTAGAAGAACGCTCTCGCTATGCGCTGGGTGCCCGCACTTAGCCACGTTCTACGCCATAAAGCAGGCGATAAGAAGGGAGATCAAGGGAGACCCTAGGAAGGTCTCAGTTGTTTGCGGTGATATAGGCTGCTACGGCTTAGGTCTCTTCCACCCCTACAACATGTTCAACACGCACATATGCATGGGCGCCAGCATAGGAGCTGCCAACGGCTTCGCCCGCACAGGGCTAGACAATCCAGTGATAGCTTACCTAGGTGAGTCCACGTTCTTCCATGCAGGCATGCCTCCTCTGCTAAACGCCGTGTACAACGGAGCTAACATAAAGGTGATAGTGCAGGACAACTTCACGACAGCCATGACGGGGCACCAGCCAAACCCAGGAGTCGGCGTTACGGCCATGGGCAAGCCGGCCCCTAGGATACTCGTCGAGGATGTTGCTAAGGCGTTTAAGGTGCCATTCGTGAAGGTCGTCGACGCCTACAACATAAACGAGCTCATAGAAACCATAAGGGAGGCC
>QMSN01000087.1 GCA_003650865.1 Thermoprotei archaeon | reverse complement strand
TGAAGCACTACATAGACAGCTCTCAGGAGCTCAGCGCCTCTATCCGTTATGACTATGGTCTGCCCTCTCCTAGACACGCTTCTCCTTATGTAGCCCTTAGACTCCAAGTCCAGTATCCTCCGAGATGCTGTCTGCTGCGAAACCCCCATGTCCTTAGCTAGCTCAGGCGTGCTCACGAAGACGCCTCTCCTCAAACCACCCCTCATGGCTAAGTGTAGTAGGGTGAACCAGAGGTCTGGGTCTATGCTCGTTAAATCCACGTTCTCGGTTTTTACGTCAATCGACATGGAGCCTCCTCGCCTCCTTAGTTGCCTCCACGTGAGCTGAGTGCAGAGGTATTGGGAGCTTAATCCCTCTCCTAATGCAGGACATGGTGAGCCTTAAAGCTGTTTCCAAGCTGACCCTATGGCCAACGCTTATGCATATCGGTTTGAACCTCTCATCGCTCCTGTAGAGGTATCCTATTACCTCGCCTGTGACCTCGTCCACTAGCTCCACGAAGCCCACTCCCTCAAGGGGCCTCTCAGCCCTACCGCAAAGTACTCCTTGAGCAACCCCTATGGTGGGGATGTCGGCGACGACGCCTAGATGAGAGGCAAGCCCAAGCCTCCTAGGGTGAGCCAACCCCTGGCCATTCACGAAGAGCACTGTAGGCCTTACAGGTAGCTTCTCGAGGGCAGCCATGAGGGGTTTAACCTCCCTAAACGAGAGGAAGGTGGGTATGTAAGGGAAGCTCGACTTAACAGTGGCTGTGGAGACACCGACCATCGTTAAGGACGGGAATTCGTGGAGTGTTATGCAGCCTACAGCGTTGTCCCCTCGCCAGGCCACATCAGCTCCACCAACCAGCTTAATGGGCTCCTCGAAGTCGTCATAAGCCTTAACGCGAGTTGAGAGAAGCCTCTGAGCTACCTCAGCTCTCTCCAGGGAGAAGCCTTTAGGCACACGGGTCTTCATGGTTTCACTACTGGGCTCACGTTATCTTCGCCTTGACTGCTAGGAACACAGGTCCCCTAACGTCTATCAACTTCTTGTTCTCAGATATAAACCTCCTAGCGACATCGCTGATCTCTATGTTCACGTCACTAGGCAGCTTGGCTATCCTAACCCTCAAGTCCACTTCTCCACAACCGCATAGACAAGCTGCTTCTACCTTAGCTGCTGCCATGACGGCAAAGCCGTCAACGTACCTTATGCCTGTCTTGAAGCCCTTAGCCCTAGCCTCCTCCACGATCTTGCTCTCCACGACTTGAGTTGGAGGAACACCTATGATGTTGCCGTCGTAGACAACTATCTCATTGAAAGCCGCTGGCCCAGCCAGCTTAACCCCTGGATCACGCTCGTAGGCGTATGCCTCGACGCGCTTGCCCAACATGACCCCCTCGTAGAGCTTCACCTCACATGGGCTTGGAGTATCTGCATAAGCCTCAAAGCCTCTTATTAAGGCTTGAGCTAACACCCACCCCTCTTGGGTCGTCGGCTTGAGCTGGAAGTCTATGTGTTTAGCCAGCTCGAAGTCTCTTAGGATCCACTTGCCGTAAAATTGGGGGTATACGAGCTTTCTGACATCACTATAGCCGTAGAGAGCCATGGCTATCCTCTCGACGCCTAAGCCTACGTTTAAGACTGGGTACTCAATGCCGTAATTCGCTAGAGCAACTGGACTGTAGATGCCGTAGTTGGCGAGCTCAATCCACTCTCCTCCAGACTTGACGTAGAGCTCGTACTCAGTGCCAGGGGCATAGTACTTAGCTGTTACCTGTTTCTTGACCACCTTAAACTCCTTAAACCCCAAGCTCTCGAGGACTGTTCGAGCTATTGCCTCACCGTCTTCAGCAACGACGTCCTCATCTACAACCACGCAGGAGGCAACTCTGTGGGTCCTTAGGTGAGTTTCATCCTCCTGTTGCTCTCTCCTAAGCCTCACATCGACTGAGAAGAGCTTGATGGGCTTGGGCTTTCTGTGCTGTAGAGCGGCTACAGTCAGAAACCAAGCAGTCGTCATGTGAGATCTCAAGGTGAGCCTCGTAGGCTCAGGCTTAAGCTCCCTAAACTCCGGGAAGACCTCGCTCAGCACCCTCGTCGCTACGACGTCCTCAACCCCCAGAACCCTCGACATCTCCTCAATTAAGTCGTCGCCTGACACCTGCCCCTTCTTGTACTTGTGGAGGAGCTGCTGAAGACCTTGAATTCTCTCCTGCGAGATGTCTACTCCAAGCTCTCGAAGAGCCTCCACCTTCTCCTTGCCGAGCCCTACGTCAGGCCTCGGGAGCACAGCAAGGTAATAACACCTGTCTAGTATAGCTGGAGCCTCAGGGCCATACTGCTTCTTGACGTCCTCCTCCTCAACTATGAGTGGGTTCACGACCTCCTCAAAACCCAAGTTGAGGAAAGCACACCTCAACCTCTGACATACCTCGTAGACCGGGTGAGGCTTGCTAACCCCTACTCCAAGCAGGTCCTTAGGCTTAAGCCTTCTATCAGGTATGAGCTTGCCGTAGGTGATCCAAGCCTCCTCGAAGTTCTCCTTAGCCCTCACAAGAATCTCTCTGATGGGCAGCCTTACCATAGTATCACTTCAGCTTAAAAGCTGAGCATTGAGGTTTAAGGTTTACGGGTTTAAACGCGAAATAAAAAGTTGTGGATCCTTGAAGTTGCTCTCGGCTGGCACTGATGCTCGTCAAGCCCTCCTCTCGCCTCCATACTTGTGGGGCACCATGGGGTACGGTATGTACTCGACGCCCGGCCTATTAATGGGGGCTTGTGGGTAGAGCTCCATGAGCTCGTATATCTCCTCGGGGATCTCAGCCTTAACTGGAAGCCCCAGCTTAACCGCTTCGTCTACGGTTATCGGGTAGTCATGAGTCCACTTACCCTCTGTGAGTAGCTTAGCAACCTCCAGCGCTCTATCCTTGGGCATCTTGTCTCGGAGGAGCTCAACTATGAAGTCCTGGATCTCCTTCAAAGCCTTCTCAGCGACATCAGCCAGCACTAGGAACTGGTCTGACGCCTGGTTGCCCTTCATTTTAGCAACCTTTATGAGCGATGGAGCTGGGGCCATTACGTTCCCTCCAACGTTGAGCTGAGGGTCTAGAGGTCCTAAGACAGCGTCAGGGGACATCCACATCTCGTCGGCTGCTAAGGCTATCAGCGTGCCACCGCTCATAGCGTAGTGGGGGATTATGACGACCTTCTTGGAGGGGTGCCTCTTCAACGCCATGGC
Source organism: Thermoprotei archaeon (assembly GCA_003650865.1). Taxonomy (GTDB): domain Archaea; phylum Thermoproteota; class Methanomethylicia; order Nezhaarchaeales; family WYZ-LMO8; genus QMSN01. Next base: position 1,937 of record QMSN01000087.1, on the reverse strand, counting down.
TATCTGAGCAGCCGCCAACACGAGGCCTCCAGGCGTGTGGAGTATTAGGGCTATGGGCTTGTCGCTTGGAGTCGTTCTGATAGCTCTCAGTATAGCCTCCGAGTCGTCTATATCTATGAAGCGATACACCGGGATCCCGAAGAAGCCAACTTTCTCTTGTCTATGTATCAGAGTTATCGCTCTAAACCCATACTTCTCCTCAAGCTCCCTTAGAACCCTCAGCCTAGCCGCTCTCAAAGCCCTGTACTGCATTGAGGGAGTGAATATTAGAACCACGAGCAGTATGAAGAAGAGCAGTATCATGGGGTCGAAGAAGAAGCCATCCAATGATCTCAGCCCCCAACCCTAAAAGCTATGGTCAACCCAATAAGCGTTATCCATAAAGACGAAGGGCTTAGCGGGCCCGGCGGGATTTGAACCCGCGACCCTCCGGTTAAGAGCCGGACGCTCCACCGTGCTGAGCTACGGGCCCCTTGCTAAGGCTCTAGCAGCTGTTTTAAAAGGTTTATCTCGAGTCTAGCTCAAGAACCCTCAAGCACTAGCTGAAGGGTTAATTCAAGCAAGCTAAGTGGAGGTGCTGGTGAGGTGTTAGTGCCCCGGGTGGGACTTGAACCCACGACAATCCGGTCTTCAGCCGGACGCTCTCCCCTCTGAGCTACCGGGGCACCACGTTGATTGATGGGCCCGGTGGGACTTGAACCCACGACCACTCGGTTATGAGCCGAGCGCTCTACCGTGCTGAGCTACGGGCCCCACATTGAAGGATAAGCGAGGAGAATTTAAGGTTTATCTCGCATAGAACAGCACCACACAAGAAGCCAAACAAAACGTCAATAACAAACGAACGAATACAGGGAGAAGTCAGCACCAGAAACCCTCGTCACCAATCCGTCAATCTAGCCCTCATCATCCAGAATAAGAAAAGCAAACGCAGATATAAACAAAGTTGACAACAGAAACCACAACACGAAATAAGACTTAAATAAACCCACACCAACCTAAACAACCAGCCCCGGTGGTGTAGTCCGGTCTAGCATGTAGGCCTGTCGAGCCTGCGACCCGGGTTCAAATCCCGGCCGGGGCGTTACCATTTTCGTACTTTTCTTTTCAATAATTCGTACCTTTTCTTTACTTTTTTGCTGAAATCTGCACGCATAGTTCGAGTCTCGAACCATGCTCTTTATTTGGGCGTTGTCTTAGTTTGCTTCCTCCTCGTTGTGTTTTAATTCTATGTGGATGAAGCCGTTCTCTATGTGGTAGCTGTTTATTTCTGGCTCTCTCTTCATGAGGTTGCTTACTTCTAGGGTGTATCCTAAGATTTTGCTTGTTGGTCTTAGGTGTTTGAGTAGGGCTTTTATGGTTTCTTTTTCTATGCGGTGGTAGTCTTCTGTGAGGTTTATCCCGAAGGTTAGGTTGTTGTCTTGAAAGATTACTGTTATGGTGATTGGGCCTTCTGATGGTGCAATTGGCGTACCTCTGATTTCTTCAGGCAGTTTTCGTCTTATTTTCTCTTCGAACTCCCTTCCAGCTTCATCTATTTTCTCTAGTAGCTCATCTAGGCTTTCTATCAGCTTTTGAGGTGGTTGCCAGAAGTAGTCTTTAATCAGCTTAAAGTCTATTACGAGTTCAGCATCAAAGCAAGATGAGGCCTAATTTTATCTTAAAGCCCTTGAGACCTTGACTTGCAAGGCTTCGCACTAACTCAAGTTTGACTTGGAGTTTCTCGGCCAAGAAGAATTGCTTATGAGCAAGAGACTTTGTGTGGTTTAGCTTCATGGTGAGCGTTGTGGAAAAGCTAAAAAGGGCTAATTTCCATGCTTCTCGTGAGCGTTATGGGTGGAGTTAAGGTTGTTTTTCATGAGGACTTCTATAGGGTTTATAGTAGTGATCCTGCTTCTGCTCCTGGTAGGATGGAGGCTATTGTTGAGGCTTTGAGG